>JAGGDZ010000036.1 GCA_024648655.1 Chloroflexota bacterium
CAGGCAGCAAAAAGCCTGCCGAAAAGGGAAAATAGCCCCATACCGGGGCACCAAAAGGGAGGACACCAGCATCATTCGGTGTCCTCCCTCTGTGATACGGCGTCTTGGCATCCCGACCCCGGCTGCCCGCTACTGCTCAGGGCTTAGCGGCTTCCTCGGAATTTGGAACTCATCGATTTAATGATTCTGTAATACTCGCAATCTGACAGTAATCTTTCGGAAATAGTATGGCAAGATCAGTTGACTGGAGAGGTGAAATCAGATGATGTACAATGCCGTCAACACGGTAGTCAGCTCGATGAAAGAGGCCGGGTAGGACAATATGACACGTATCCTTGTTGTTGATGACGAGAGGGTGGTGACCGAGGTCGTAGAACAGTATCTTCGACTGGAAGGGTTTGAGGTAGCCATCGCCATTGACGGCGAGGACGCCTTGCAGCAGGCTCAGGAGTGGGAGCCGGACCTCATCGTTCTCGACCTAATGCTTCCAAAGATGAACGGATTGGAGGTATGCCGCCGGCTCAGACACGACAGCCGGGTGCCTATCATCATGCTCACCGCGCGGAGCGATGAAGCCGACCGCATCGTAGGACTGGAACTCGGAGCCGACGACTACGTGGCGAAGCCCTTCAGCCCGCGGGAACTGGTTGCCCGCGCCAAGTCCGTACTGCGTCGCTCCTCTTCTTTCGCCCCGATTGCGACGGGGGGCATCATGCGCTTCGACAATTTAACCGTCAACCCCCAAGCTCGGACAGTAACGCTTGATGGCGCGGACGTCCATCTCACCGGCAAGGAGTTCGACCTGCTCTTCTTCCTCGCGTCCAACTCCGGACAGGTCTTTACACGAGAACAGATCATGGACCAAGCATGGGACTACACCTACGCCGGCGATACCAGCACGGTAACGGTCCACATCCGGCGCCTGCGTGAGAAGGTCGAGGTGGATCCGGTGAAGCCGCGCTACATCAAAACCGTCTGGGGCGTTGGGTACAAATTCGACGGATAGAGGCTTTGCCATGACGTCAATGTCCAACATCATAGCAGCCGGAGTGGCAACGCTGGTCGTCACGATTGCCTTAGTGCTCATGCTGACGAAAGTAATCCTCAATCCTGCGACCATCGACCTGGTGTACCTGTTGCTGTTCTTGTCCATTTCCGGCGGGGCATCCGTTGGTCTTGGGTTCCTCGCCGCCCGCTGCCGCCTGCCGTGGTGGGTCAAGTCCCTTCGCTCCAGAATGATCGCGATGTCAGCGACGACGGCGCTGTTGGTTCTGTTCAATGTCGTCGCAACCGCAGTCTTCTTGATGTTTCTAAACAAGCAGGACCTGTTGTTGATAGCGGGTCTGCTGAGTTTTTCTGTGGGAGTATCGATCTTCGTGGGATTCATGCTATCGGGGCCCACGGCGCGGTCCGTCAAAGCCATCGCCGGCGCCGCCGAACGCATGAGCGACGGAGACCTTGACGCCAGGGCACAAATCGAGTCTTTGGACGAGATTGGCGATCTTGCCAGCGCCTTTAATGCAATGGCAGGGAAGCTTCAGGCAAGCATCGACCACGAGCGCGACCTTGAAGAGGCGCGGCGGGAACTGATTTCCGCAGTCTCCCATGACTTGCGGACGCCGCTCTCCTCAATCAGGGTGATGATCGAGAGCATGTACGACGGCGTGGTCTCCGACCCCGAAACGGTTCGTCGCTATCTTGCCACCACTCTGTCCGAGACCGAGCGACTCAGCCGCCTGGTTGACAACCTGTTTGAACTTTCCCAGATTGCCTCCGGGACCCTGGAACTGCACCTGGAGACCGCCCTGATGCAGGACCTGATATCGGACACGCTCGAGAGTATGTCGGCGCAGGCCGTAAACCGCAGACTCCGCCTGCAGGGTGCCGTTGACGATGAGCTGTCCCCAGTCACCATGGATACCCAACGGGTCCAACGGGTGCTCTACAATCTAGTGCAGAACGCCATCAGGCACACGCCGCCCGATGGCTCCATCCATATCCGGGCGCGCGACATTGGAGCCGAAGTACAGGTGCAGGTCGCGGACACGGGCGAGGGCATACCAAACCAGGCATTGGAGAAAGTGTTCGAGCGATCGTACCGGGTTGATCCCTCAAGGTCTCGGGAATCGGGCGGCGCGGGGTTAGGCCTGAGCATCGCCAAAGGCATCGTCGAGGCTCATGGTGGACGTATCTGGGTGGAGAGCATACCAAACCGTGGCAGCACCTTTAGCTTCACCCTGCCTAAGGCTCCCCGGGGCGTCTCCGCCTTTCTCCCAGCTTGACCCGGCAGCCCGGAACCATTCCGGCTGGGCAAGAAAAACGAACTCGCGCTTCTTGAGAAAGGAGTGGACGATTGCCCTTCGGTAGCGTTTCCGTTCAGGTGGTTGAGTGAAGAAGCCTGCATATTTGTACACTCCCCGTCCAAGTTCGACTTTCCTGCAGCATGATTCCTGCGGCATGATTGGAAGGAGATTGCGTGCGGGCAGGGAATGCCGCCAGGGTGAGCAGCAGGACTGCCGGCAGGGCCGTCTTCGAAAACCAGCGTGATGTGTGTAATCTCATAAAATACCTCAATCTGACGGAACTGTTGAGAGGTGGCGGCGAAGCAGGGAGATGATGTATGGCTCCCGCGGTGTTGAGAAAGGCGCAGATTCGCGCCAAGTCTGCGCCGCAAGTGATGACTGCGCTGAGGAGTCTTGTGCTGAACATATTCAGGCTGTCGGACGCAGCGAACATAGCTGCAGCTATCAGGAACGCAGGCTGGCGACCTAACGGCGCTCTCGAACTGCTTGGGCCGAATCCTCCTCTATAACCGAAAGACCCTGCCAACGGAGCGTAATTCTTGACCGATGGTGCGACGCCTCGCTACAATATGTGGAATTATCATGTGGAATTATTTGTTAACTTCAGAAAGTAAGGAACCGGCGTTGGGAACCGTCTAATCCTATCGTACCCCGAGTATCCATTGACTACGCAGCCTCCCGTTGCAGTATTGAGCAACGCGGGAGGCTTCTGTTTGCCAGTGAAAACCACCGGACACACTGGATATTTATTCCGGCTGAGTAATTGAACGCTCAATACAAGGCGCGAGCCTACTGAGCAACGCTTGGAGGAAAATGATATGACCGTGAAACAGGATTCCGACCTCACAGACCTGCGTCAGCGCATCCGCCATTCGGCAGCGCACGTAATGGCCGATGTCGTGACGCAGATGTTCCCTGACATCAAGCTCGCTATTGGGCCGCCTACGGCAGAGGGATTCTACTATGACTTCCTTACACCCGAACCCTTCCGCGATGAAGACTTGGAGCGCATAGAGGATCGCATGAAGGCGATAATCGCTGAAGACTACACATTCGAGTACAGCGAATATCCACGAGATGAAGCGCTGGAAATGAACGCCGCTGAACCCCTTAAACTGGAAATTATCGGCGAAATTCCACCGGGCGAGGCGATTTCCACATATAGGCACGGCGAGTTTGAAGACCTGTGCGCGGGACCACACGTCGAATCAACCGGGAAAATACCGGCGTTCAAGCTGCTCAGTGTCGCGGGCGCGTACTGGCGCGGTGACGAGAAGCGCCCGATGCTCCAGCGCATTTACGGCACCGCGTTCGAGTCGAAAGAGGCGCTCGACGAGCATCTGCATCGCCTTGAAGAGGCCAGACGCCGCGACCATAGGCTTCTCGGCAGAGAGTTGGACCTATTCTCAGTTCACGACGAGACCGGCCCGGGTCTAGTCGTTTGGCATCCGAAGGGGGCGCGTCTGCGGGGCACAATCGAAGACTTCTGGAAGCAGGAACACTACAACGCGGGCTATGACCTTGTGTACACGCCGCACATCGGACGCTCCACGCTGTGGGAGACGAGCGGCCATCTCGACTTCTACAAAGAGAATATGTACGCCTCAATGGATATGGACGGTCAGGACTATTATCTAAAGCCGATGAACTGCCCGTTCCACATCATGTACTATCGAACCGCTATGCGAAGTTACCGGGACTTGCCAATGCGAGTCGGCGAACTCGGGTCGGTCTATCGGTACGAACGCGGCGGAGTGCTGCATGGACTGCTGCGAGTGCGTGGCATGACGCAGGACGATGCTCATATTTTCTGCCGCCAGGATCAGGTAGTCGAAGAGGTCAACGGTGTGCTAGACCTTGACTTTCACCTCCTGGAAGCGATGGGCTTCAACGAGTTCGAGGTGATGCTATCCACTCGTCCTGAGAAAGCAGTGGGCGACCCTGAGCGATGGGAACTGGCAACCGAATCTCTGCGTCAGACGCTAGAGCGGCGAGGAATGCCCTTCGATGTGGACGAAGGCGGTGGCGCGTTCTACGGCCCCAAGATAGACATACACATCCGTGACGCTATCGGCAGACTGTGGCAATGCACGACCGTACAGTTCGATTTCAATCTGCCGGAACGCTTCGGGCTAACCTACATCGGCGAAGACGGGCAGGAGCACCAACCATATATGGTCCATCGTGCGCTTTTGGGTTCGCTTGAACGCTTCATAGGAGTGCTCATAGAACACTACGGTGGCGCGTTCCCTGTGTGGCTCGCTCCCGTTCAGGCAGTCGTGATTCCGATAGCCGACCGCCATGTAGAATATGCTGACTCCGTTCGTACACAATTGGCAGTCGCAGGAATCCGCGCTCAGACGGACGGACGCAATGAGCGGATGAACGCCAAAATCCGCGAAGCTCAGTTGCAGAAGATACCCTACATGCTCGTCGTAGGCGACCGCGAGGCAGACGCCGGCGCTGCGGCCGTACGTCTCCGTTCCGGCGAGAATTTAGGGGCGATTCCGGTTGAGGAAGTTATCAGGCGCATTGTGCAGGAATCTGATTCGAGGGCACAGCCGTAGAGAAAATAGTCCATTGGTCTTGCCTTCCCTCCTGAACGCAGAAACAGGTTTGTTGACTATTGCTTAGTCATAAACCTTATGCTATATTCTGTTCATACTATGCCTAATCAGGTAATTTCCCATATGGAGAGGTGAGTAGAATCCCACCAAGAGAGTACCGAGTCAATCATCGTATCCGTGTGCCGGAAGTCCGGCTTGTTGACGAGCGCGGCGAACAACTGGGTGTCATGCAGACTCGCGAAGCAATAGAGATTGCGGATGAGCGAGGTCTGGACTTAGTCGAAGTGGCGCCTACGGCAAGACCGCCTGTGTGTCGTATTATGGATTACGGAAAGTTCAAGTACGACAATACCCGCAAGGAACGCGAAGCCCGCAAGGCGCGCAAAGCCAAGGCGATGCAGGAGCAGCGGGAAGTTCGCATGAAAACCCGCATCGGACAGCACGATCTAGCGGCGAAAACACGGCTTGTGAAACGCCTGCTGGGTGGTGGTGCTAAGGTCAAGGTTTCCGTAATGTTCCGAGGTCGGGAAATCGCACACCCTGAACTGGGCATGCAGCTACTCCGCACAGTTGCCAACGACTTGGTGGACGAAGCTCTCCTTGAGCGCCCACCGGCTTTTGAAGGGCGCTTCTTGGCGATGACCCTCGTGCCGAATCCCAATATGACGGAAAAGTCCAAAGGACCATCACAGGAGAAGGAAGTTGCCCAAACTTAAGACACACAAAGGGGCACGCGCAAGATTTCGCGTTACCTCCACCGGAAAGCTCGTGCGCATGAAGGGACATCGCAGCCACCTACGACGCAAGAAGTCCAATAAGGTCAAGCGTCAGTACACCGGCAAGATCGACGTCAGTCCGGCAGACGCCCCGCGAATAAGAAAATTACTCCCCTACGGCGTAGCATAGCGCGGCACAAAAGGGCTGCAATTCGATCCGACTTTCGATACAATAGAATAACTAGGACATTAGACTTACCAGGCGTACTGAACCAGTCGCCTGGTTTGTATGTTCAAAGGAGTCTGATACAAGTGACCAGGATAAAACGCGGCACCAACAAGCGCCGTCGACACAAGAAACTGCTGAAGGCAACCAAGGGACACCAAGGCGTCAGGCACACCCTGTATCGTCGCGCCCACGAATCCCTGATTCATGCCCTTGCCTACTCTTACGCGCACCGCAAGGAAAAGAAGGGCGACATGCGCAAGCTGTGGAATATACGCATCAACGCTGCTGCGCGTGCCAATGGCACTACATACAGCCGTCTTATCCACGGACTGAAACTCGCAGGAGTTGAGATAAACCGCAAGATGCTTGCCGAAATAGCCATACGCGACCCGGAGGCGTTCTCCAAAATCGCGGAGCAGGCGAAGGCACAATTGGAACCGGCGGCTTAAGTCCTAACACAGCCGATCTGCCCCGGATGTCTAGTTTCCTACGAGCCTGATGTCGTGAGCTACGTCCTCGGATTCCACAGGCAGCGTGAATACCGAGCGCATAACTCCCTCAGCGTCGATGATGTAAATTGGGGCTGAATGAATTACGCGACCAGTCTGCTCTACAAGAGCGCTGACGCCGCCACTGCCCGAACCCCGCACTTGCGGAGTGGTCTCCGTATCCGCTCTTCCTGGTCCATGCAGGTAAGGGTCGATGTAGTACGCCTTCCACACTTCCTTCAGCATGACCTCTTCGCCTATCAGGTAGGTCCAGCGATCGGTCATCTGCCAGCGTTCAGAATACGCCAATGCGCTGTCAACCGTATCTCCTTCCGGGTCCACACTCACGATCACAACGGCAGCATCGGGGCCGTCTTCTTCCATCAGCATGACAACATCACGCAGGTGATTCGCGACGATTGGGCAGACATCCGGACATTCCGTGTACAAGAATGTCATTACGACAACCTTGCCGGCGAAATCTCGCTTTAGGGACTTTGACGCCCCGAACTGATCGGTCAGTGTGAAGTCTTGCGCCTGCTGGTCGCCACTGACAGCTGTGCCTTTGAAATCCTCACGCGTCGGTGTCGAAGAGCACGCAAGAAACGACAGCCCCAACATCGTGAATACGAGGAATAACCGAAGTTTGGCAGTTATGGGAGTCAAACGAGGGTCTCATTCATGCATTAACTGCTGCAAATGGAGGGAGCAAAACGCGATTGGGAAATAAATGGGGATATGTCCAAGCGTACAGCCCAAACGATTCGCCTGCCATACCGCTCTGCCATACTGCTCACAGAACAAGCTGCGATTACGAGTTACCTTTTTCCACCGCATTCTGCGCCAGAAATGCTCCGACAGGAACGAGGATAACCAGCGCCAATCCGAGAATAATGACTCCCAACTCGCTGTGCATCGCGTGATGGAGATATAAGAAAATCAACCCAAGCGAAACCGCAAGAGCGCCTACCACCCCCAGCGACAGGATAGGGATAAACACTGCCAAAAGAAAACGTTGCATCATCTGTAATTATCCTCCAACGCGGGGCCGTCTGCCCACCCGTCGTCTTTTTTACCGTATTGTTCTTCCGAGTCTAGCTTCCTCACTGCCTCTTCCTGATTGAACCATTTGAAGAAGATGATTATCAGCAACACAAGGAAGTATATTCCGCTTCCAACCTTCATTATTATGCCGCCAATCTGCTGGTCCAGCAGCGGCGACAGACTCCAAATCCTAGGAGCCTGCACATAAAAGTCATAGATAGGTTCCTCAGCGAAGGTAATTATAGCAAATACTATTATCTGGGCAATCGAAAGAATGAATATATAGCCCATCTGGAACGGGTAGTCGAGACGCGGCAGCTCGGGGAGATTGCTTGTGAGCGGCCACCACATCAGGACTGCCGTTGCTACCATCATAATGTGCTCCACGGCGTGCACAGCCTCGCTGGTCAGCGAAGAGTTGTAGAGTGCGGGAATGTGCCATATAGAGAATACTATATTGAAAGCCCCGAATGCGGTCACAGGATGGGTCAGCATCCGAGCCACGCGAAATGACCAGTTCGGGCGCAGCAATGGCCTAATGAGCCAGTCCGGTGTGCCGAGAACGAGAAGTGGAGGCGCTATCAGCGTCAGAAGCACATGCTGGGACATGTGCATGCTAAACAGGAAGCGTTCGCTGAGAATATGAAGCGGCGAAGCCAACGCGAAGAAGATGACAACTATGCCCGCGCAGAAGGTCGCTATCTGGCGCGGCTCGGCATACTCCGCTAATCTGTACCGCTCTCGCAGGGGACCAATGCCGTATAGGTATGCGCCCAAGAGCAGCGCCAAGCCGGCCATCGCGTCCCAATGAGCTTCCCATTGCAGCCAGAGCGAACCCGCAATCTCGTTCAAGCCATGCTCCTACGCTCCGTAGATAATCCGTAGCCGTCCTTACGGTTGCACTTCGTTCGGAATGACGAGGGAATCGACTCTTTGGATGGAAGCGCCTCCTCTGCCAATGACCATTCAGCTCAGTGTGCTCTCAGAAGCTTCCAGAGCGTCCTAATGGGCAAATGCGAACCGCACTTAAGGGGATGTTGTTCTCATATAATTGTCACAAAACTGGGTCGCGGCGCCTAACTGCCGCCCGTGAAGAAGGCGAACAAAGCCATTAGCGCGAACACGACGCCGGCAGCTACTATCAGTCCCGCAACAAACATCAGAGAGAATATCGGAACATCCCTGCCGAATATATTGATCCCTACATTGTCGTATCGCAGGTGCATATAGAACATTGCCACCAGCAGGAACTTAGCGGCGGACAGGAATCCCATGACAGGTATGATGCCATAGCTCAGCCATTCCAGATAAAACAGGCCGAACTCGAACGCCGTAAGCACTGACAGTGTTATGGCTACCTTAAAGTATGTGAAAGGCGTGGGATGTCCGGTATGGACTTCTCCGTCATGCTCTTCCGCTATGACTTGGTGTTCTTGGCTCATTCGTTTCCTCTAGTTTGCTCTCAAAGCGTTTGTACGGCAGCTAGAATCCCGGGAATACTCCGAACAGATACACAACAGTAAAGATAACAATCCAGACAATGTCAACAAAGTGCCAGTAGAGCGCAGCTAAGTCAAGATCCAAGTTTCTCTCCGGCGTTACCATTCCCTTCTTGAATGACAGGAAGAACAACGATAGCAGCCATACTATACCCAGGGTAACGTGCGCTCCGTGGAAGCCCGTCAGCGTATAGAAGGTTGTACCGAAAAGGTTCGTTCGCGGAGTCAGCCCCACCACTTCTTCAACAATGCCATCGTGCTCATCCTCAGTGCCGCACTTCTTCGCAAGCTCCTGTTTGATCGGAGTCAGTTCTTTGACGCCTACGTCGGCACAATAGACCTTGTGCTCGTAGTTGGCAAATGTGGTGAACTCGTACACCTGGAATCCGACGAAGGTCGCGCCCAGAAGGCAGGTTGACGCCAGCCAGATGCGAAATGTCTTCATGCTGTTGCGAGTGAGCGCGGCATAGGCAAGCACCATGCTCATACTGCTCATAAGCAGGACGAAGGTACTGACTGTGGTAACAGGGATGCTGAACACATCCTCTGGAAGGGGACCTGCGATGCTGCGGTTCTTGTACACCAGATAAGTTGCGATGAGGGAGCCGAAGAACATGCAGTCCGACCCCAAGAACGCCCACATGAGCATTTTCCTGTGGTTAAGACCGGTTGTTGTCGGCTCGTGTTCGCCGTGGTGTGCGGTTGCTTGTGCCACTTAAATAAGCCTCCGGGATTAGTGAGCAGCCTGCTCGCCGTCTTCAGGATCGTTCACAGGCTCGAAAGACCAAGCGTACACCGCTATCATGCCGATAAGCACGCCTACGATGGAAATCGAGTAGGTGCCGACAGGATATATCAAACCCAGTCCACCTATGAAAATCCCGATCGCCACCACAAGCGGCCAATACGACGGCTGTGGCAGGTGTATGTCGTGGTGTTCCTCGTCTTCGCCGGAACCTCCTGCAACGGGAACGGCGCGCCTGACCTCGCGGCGCTTGCGCGCCCACCAGTCGTCTCTGTCGTAAACGGTCGGAATCTCTTCAAAGTTGTACTCCGGAGGGGGAGACGGGATGGACCACTCAAGCGTTCTGGCATCCCAGGGGTCGCCGCCGGCAATCTCGCCCTTGCGCCAGCTCTTCACAATGTTGTGCATGAAAATCAAAATGCCAACCGCAAGCACGATTACGCCAAATGTGGAAACGCCGTTCCAGAAGTCCCATCCCATTGCCGAATCATAGGTGTAAATACGGCGGGGCATGCCGTCAAGCCCAAGGAAGTGCTGCGGGAAGAAGGCGATATTAAAACCTACGAAAGTGACCCAGAAGTTTATCTTGCCGAGAGTCTCATCGTACATTCGCCCGGTTATCTTCGGGAACCAGTAGAAGATACCTGCAAAGATTGCGAAGATTGCGCCTCCGAAAAGCACATAGTGGATGTGCGCCACGATGAAATACGTGTCCTGCTGCTGCGCGTCAGACGACGCCATGGAGTGCATCACGCCGCTGATGCCGCCAATTGTGAACATGGCGACGAACCCCACGGCATATAACATTGGTGTTTTGAAGTCCATCGCCCCACCCCACATAGTGCCCATCCAGTTGAACACCTTTATTCCTGTGGGTACTGCAATCGCCATTGTCGTTATTGTAAAGACAGTAACAGGAATCGGACCAAGACCGACCGTGAACATGTGGTGGCTCCACACCATCCAACCCATGAAGGCGATGATCGCGCCCGCGAGCACAATCGCCGGATAGCCGAATAGGGGCTTCTTCGAGAAGGTAGGCAGTATCTCCGAGACGATGCCCATCGCGGGTAGGATGAGTATGTACACTTCCGGGTGTCCAAACACCCAGAACAGGTGCTGCCACAGAACAGGATCTCCGCCTCTGGCGACATTGAAGAAGTTCATCCCGAAGCTTCGGTCGAAGTAGAGTTCGATAAGCGCCACCGTGATGACCGGGAACGCCAAAACTATGAGGATGTTCGTGATGAAGGTCATCCATGTGAACAGAGGCAGCCGCATGAATGACATGCCAGGGGCTCTCATGTTGATTATGGTTACGAGGAAGTTGAAGGATGCTGCCAGCGACGCGATGCCCAGCACCTGCAAGCTGACTATCCAGTAATCTATACCCGTTCCCGGGTTTTGCTGCACGCTTGTCAGCGGCGCGTAGCCGAACCAGCCCGCGTTTGTCGCGCCGCCGGTGAACCAGCTGATCTTCAGAATTATCGCGCCGGCCAGGAACGTCCAGTAGCTGAAGGCGTTGAGACGCGGGAATGCCACATCTCTTGCGCCAATCTGCAAAGGAATGACGAAGTTAAAGAACGCGGCACTGAGCGGCATTATAGCCAGGAAGATCATCGTGGTGCCGTGCATCGTGAAGAGCTGGTTGAAAATCTCGGCGCTGACGATGTCCTGCCCAGGCCCCGCAAGCTGAATCCGCATCAAGAGCGCCTCGATGCCCCCGGTCAGGAACAGGATGAACGCGGTAACACCGTAGAGCACGCCTATCTTCTTGTGATCGATAGTCGTAATCCAGTTCCAGATACCTGTTGGATGTGTTGGTCTGGGTATGGGGAACGCTATTGTAGTCATCCCTCGCCTCCCATTTTGTTCCGTTGGTCGGAACGACGGTGGTGCATTGCCCCGTCGAATTCCTCAAAAAATATCGCTATTTCAATGTCATCAAATATGCGACAAGCGCATCGATCTCTTGCTCCGTCAACTTGTTAGCCGGATCAATATATGGCTCTCCATCTCTCGACATAAGGTTTCCTGGCTTCAGCGCCTCCGGATCAGTTATCCAGACCTTCAGGTTATTTTGAAGCATCGATTCGTTGACGAACGGGCGCCCCGTATTCAGATCAGTCGGGATACCCGCGGAATTCACATAGAATTGCCGAGAGCCGTTCGCATCTTCAAAATCCACATCCGAGTTTCGGTATATTCCCAGGTGATTCAGACGCGTCGCGACATGCGTCAGAATTGGTCCCGTCCTACCCGGTATTCTGCCGCCGTCCTCACGCAACTTGACAATGCTGCTGCTGTCCGCGTGGCAGCCTGAGCAGCCAGCGTCGCGGAATAGCTTCTTGCCCTGTGCCGCAAGCGCGTCGGACGGCTCCGGCGCCGGGTTCGCCTGGTGCATCAGCCATGAGTCGAATTCCTCACGCGGCACCGCAACCACCTTGAAGCGCATGTTCGCGTGCGACACGCCGCAGAACTCCGCGCATTGGCCAAAGAATTCCCCGGGCGCATATGCCTCGAACCACATCTTGTTGTCGTTATTGGGGATCATGTCCACTTTGCCGGCGAGCTTAGGCACCCAGAAGCTATGGATGACATCCACCGAGTCCAGCAAGAACACAACCGGTTCGCCAACCGGAACATACATCTCATTGGCGACCGCAATCTGCTCGCCAGGATTGTTCGGGTGAGGGTAACGGAACTCAAACCACCACTGGTGGCCTATCACATCAACCTGCAACTCCTGCGACGCGCCGTTTGAGTCGATGAACCTTCCGGCGTCTGCGTAGAAAATACCCTGAATTGTCGGAACTGCGGCTACGATAAGCACGATTACGGGAGCAACCGTCCATGCAATTTCAATGCGGGTGTTCCCGTGAGTTTGCTCTGGATCGCGGTCGTCCCTGCGCTTGAACTTGAACACCATGTAAATCAAGGCGGCCTCGACCGCGATGAATACCACCAATCCAGCCCAGAAGATAACCCAGAAAATGAACAGCTGGTTCTCAGCGACCGGCCCCAAGGTGTCGAAAGTGGATTGAGAATGCTCAGGCGTTATTACATTGCAACCCGTAAGCAGAGCGCCCATAGCGCTCAGCAGCACCGCGCCCATCAGTCTTTTCAAGCTCACTGCGCTTTTCAGCATATCGTTACTTGTGCCCTCTCGTCAGTTGCCTTTATCAACTTAATTTGACGAACCGTCAATCGGCTGATTTCTGCCAACGCGGCCCCGTCTCCAATGCGCCCAGGATTCAACAGCGCACCGAGTAAGAAATCTATCAGAGCAGTGTAAGTCAGTCAAGATTATCTGGCGCACGATCCAATACTATGGCTATATCCAGCCATACCACCCAACTTTGTAAACGCTATCCGCGATTATGGCTAGAAAAAGCACTCCAAGATACAGCAAAGAATACAGATACAAGGGCTTGGCGCCCCCTATACCCGGCAGACGAATGAGCCGCCAGGCATAATATATGAACAGCACGCCCAGCACGGCGGAACTTAGCAGATACACCAGTCCTACTGCGCCTGTGAGAGCGAACATGGTAGTCAGGGCTAGCATAAGCACAGTATAAAGCAGTATGGACTTCTTTGTGACATCCACTCCTGCCACGACCGGCAACATCGGCACCTTCGCGCTCGCGTAATCATCCTTTAGCAGCAAAGACAGCGCCCAGAAGTGCGGGGGTGTCCAGAAGAAGACTATCGCAAAGAGATATATCGCAGGCAAATCAAGCGATCCCGTAACGGCAACCCAGCCCACTGCCGGAGGAATCGCCCCCGCGGCTCCCCCTATAACGATGTTTTGAGTTGAAGTGCGCTTCAGCGCCATAGTGTACACGAGCACATAAAACAGCGTCGCCGACAGCGTCAATACTGCGCTCAACAGGTTAACCATGGATGCCAGCATTGCGAAGGCGATGACATTGGTGCAGATGCCAAATGCAATGGCGTGGCTGTTCGGAATTGTTCCCACGACAACCGGGCGCTTGCTTGTGCGCCGCATCGCCTCATCTATGTCTCTGTCGAACCACTGGTTGAGGGCGTTTGCGCCAGCTGACGCCAGCGCTCCTCCGGTAAGAACAACCAACATGATTACAGCATCGGGCGTACCCTGCGCAGCAAGAAACATCCCACCCAGGGCAGTGAACAGCAGCAGCACGATTATGCGCGGCTTGGTTAGCGCTACATACGCTCTGAAAAGGCTCTGCGACGGCGCTGAGACTTGCCGAGTTGTCTGAGTAGTCAAACCCTTAAGCCCTTTCCGTCAAACTGTTCGCAACCATTACTTCGCCTTTCTCTGTCAAAGGCGCTTCGACAGTGAACTGCTGCGGCACGTAGGCTAGAGCGGCAACGAATACCAGAGCGATCCAAACCAAAGTCGCCATGCTGAGGTGTATCGCTTTAATCTCCGGCGTGAATCCCAGCCACACGGTGAATGCGCCGACCAGAATCTGCGCCGCAAACGCCAGAAAGAGCAGCGCCCCGCTCCATCCCAAGCCTGGCAAGCGGAATCGCAGCTGCCACGCCTTGTATGCAACTACCAGCGCCAACAATCCGATAATAGCCGCAAAGTACCGGTGCCCCATGTGCTCGATGTAAGCCCTGCCTTCCGGGAACAGACTGCCGTTGCACAGAGGCCACGTTCCGCAAGAAGAGCCATAGCCCGCGCCGACGATATAAGAACCCGACAAAATCAGAAGAAACATTCCAATCAGCGCCGCGATAATCAACTTGCTTGTGCCCGCTTCAACACGGGCGTCGGCATCATCCCGCTTCACAAAGCCGACTCGCCAGCTAACGACCACTGCAATTACGAGAGCCGCGACTGCAACCTCAGCTACTCCCAAGTGAATCAGACGCAACCACCACGCGAGTTCCGTCAGCACGGTAGCGCCACCCAAAATTGCGGCTACGAACACTAGCGCCAACGCGGTCAGAATAGAATTCTTACCCCACGAAATGTGCCGGTAGCGCAACAATACGATAATGGCCGTCCCCAATACCAGCACTCCAAGCAAAGATGCGGAGAGCCTGTGGCTGTACTCCAAAAGAGTGGCAAAATCAAAGGGCGGAATAATCTGCCCATGGCAAAGAGGCCAGTCCGGGCATCCAAGTCCGGAACCGGTCACCCTTACAATGCCGCCAAGCGTTACCTGCGCAAAGGCGGCTACTAAAGAAGCCACCGCCAGCACACGAAAGATAAGGCGCCCTCCCTTGCCATATATTCGAGTCTGGGCCATTGACGCTATTTCGCTCTACTTGTAGCTCGATTCAACATCTAAATCTAAATAGAGACAATACGGAGCTACGCCAACTGACACACCTTCTTGTGCATCTTTTCACGAATGCCTTGCACGAATGAATATAGCACACACACCGCGCATCGTCAATTGACCTTGACGCCCTTCGCTACGCACGGCTAGAATATAACCTGCGACGCGCTGACATCTTGTGTCTCTACGAAATTACCAGGTCGCAGTACATGGCTCGCTAGCTCAATTTGGCAGAGCAACTGACTCTTAATCAGTAGGTTCTCGGTTCGAGTCCGAGGCGAGTCACTCCTCTCCTCATCACTCTTTGCCGCCGCGCGTCGTCGAATATCTCTCCGCTGTGTGGCATCGTTGTTTCTGCTTTCCCTCTTGCCTTATTGCCGCAATACGCCTAGTCTTACGAGGCGTACTACGCACGCGGGAACGGATAGAAAACAGATAGCTGCCTGTAATAAACATGGCACCACTGACATGGCTCCGCAATGTTTCAGGGAGGAGAGCAAAAGATGTTCTTGATGCGATTCACCGAGCGAGCGTACTATCACTATACTGAAGAGGATGTTCGCAACAGTTACCGGAGCGCCGTCAGGCTTACATTTCCCAACTCTCACTTCGATACCGCCAAAGCCTCACACATGTACAACTACTACCTTGATGAGTACGAGTACTGCGAGGAGGTTGGCTTCGACGGCTTGATGCTGAACGAGCACCACAACACCCCCACCTGCATGGGCGCTGCGATGAATCTCGAAGCCGCAATTCTCTCCCGCGTGACGAAGGAGCCGAAGATTGTGCTGCTCGGTAATCCTCTGCCCATCCAGGAGAACCCAATCAGGATGGCGGAGGAGCTGGCAGAGATTGACCTCATATCTCGCGGCAGGCTTGTGTCCGGCTTCGTGCGAGGCACCGGAGTCGAGTCGTGGGCTACTAACACCAACCCGGTCCACAACCGCGATCGCTTTCAGGAAGCGCACGACCTTATCATCAAGACATGGACAACTCCGGGCCCATTTCGCTGGGACGGCAAGCATTATGAGTTCCGCGTGGTCAACCCATTTGTGCGCCCGCTGCAAGAGCCGCATCCGCCCATATGGGTGCCCGGCAGCGCAAGCCCGGAGACGATGATATGGGCTGCGCAGCGACACTACCCTTATGTGTTCCTCGAAGCGGACCCCGATGTCGTAGGAGACGCCAAGCGCATCTACGCTGACGCAGCAAATGAGGTCGGCTATGAACCGGGCCCGCAAAACTTCGGCTACCTGTTCCGCGTGCATGTGCAGGACACCGACGAGAAGGCTTATGAAGTCGGCAAGGGCTTCCTGTCCGGCAACGCGGGCGTAGGTCGTGTGCCGATGCCGCCCGAATATATGAACCCGCCCGGGTACAGCTCCGTAGAGGGACGCAGGAGACTCGCCAACATCAACCTACGCCCCGACAGGCTCGTAGGCGGCGTGGACTCAGCAGGCTATGACAGGGTAGTTCAACTCAACCGTATCGTCGTGGGCAATCCGGACACCGTAATCAAGAAACTGCGGGAGGTCCTGTCTGTCGTGCGCCCCGGTATTCTCGCCGTCTGGACGAATGACGGCAGCATCAGCCACGAGGACACGATGCGATGCCTGCGTCTGATGAAAGACGAGGTGCTGCCCGCACTACGCGAACTCGGCAAGGAATTGGAGCTGCCGGGGCCATTTGAGGTTGACCCATAGATCTTGCGCTAAATGTCAGAGTGGCTTCAGGACGCAACTACATTATCGAGGAAGACATGACAAAGACCAACGACTCGGGAAATTATGTCGAAGTCGCGGACGCGAAAATACATCTGCTGAAGTCCGGCAGCGGCACCGCAATCCTGTCCCTGCACAGCATCGAAGGCAATTTGGGATGGCTGCCGTACCTTGATGCCCTCACGCAATCCGCCTGCGTATATGCGCCTACTCATCCGGGATACGGCTCTTCGGAACGCCCGGAATGGCTCGAATCCATATTCGACCTCGCCCGTTTCTACCTTTGGATGCTTGACCAACTCGAAATCGACAGGGTACATCTGATAGGAGGGTTCATGGGTGGCTGGGTCGCAGCTGAGATGGCAGTGATGTGCCCTCAGGCTCTGCACAGCCTCACGCTCATAGGCACAGCAGGCGTGCGACCAGATGAGGGCGTGATTGCGGACATTTTCCTGCTGGGCGAGGAAAACACTACCGAACTCGCGATTGGCGACCCTGGTCTGCTTACATCTGCTGTCGAAGCCGAAGACACCATCGTCAGGATTCGCGGGCGCGAGATGACCACTCGCCTGTGCTGGAAACCTTATATGCACGATCCTAGCCTTATACACCTGCTACCACGCGTCGAAGCACCTACGCTTCTCGTCTGGGGTGAAAATGACCGTATCGTCCCCCTCAACGCTGGCAAGCACATCGCCTCTGCGATGCCTAACGCCCGCCTAGAAGTCATCGCAGGCGCGGGGCACCTACCGCATATCGAGAAACCACAAGAAGTCATCCCTCTACTGCAACGACACCTGGGATTAACGGAATAGACGCCCTAAACTTGACACAAGGAGATGACGATGACTGTCAACCCGGCAAAACAGAAGATGCTCAGAGGCGAACCTGCATTCGGCGCGGAGGTCAATCTCGGCTCATACCTGTCGGCCGAACTTCTGTCGCCGCTCGGCTTCGACTTCATTCTCGTGGACAACCAGCACGGCGCCTGGGACGATACCACTTCGATGGCCGCGTTTCGCAGCATCGGACTCGGATTGGCGATGCCGATGGCGCGCGTGCGGC
>JAGGDZ010000027.1 GCA_024648655.1 Chloroflexota bacterium
ACCCGATAATCAGAGAAAGTCCGATTGTCACTAGTACAGTCAGCAGCCACGCTGCGAGTGTCCGCCACCAATTTCCGAGCACCAACTCGAAGCTGCGCTTCAGGGCGGACGGCAATTTATATCCCTCCAGTACTGCCGCTTGGGTAGCAACCGAGCAGTAAATCATCAGCGTCAGAATTATGATGCCCGGCAATATCAGCACAACGCCCACACCCGCCAACACTATCAACGCAAACGACAGCAGACCGATCATAAACAGCGTCAGCACTCGCCAAAATGCCCTGCTGTAACTTACACCTGCGTTCACCGCGCCGGTCGCGTACTGCATTCCCACCGCGCAGGCAATCGCTCCGCCGAGAAATACCTGGGAGACAGACATTATTAAAAAATATACGCTGACTGGAAATAGCAGTTCAGCTACCTCGGCTAATGGCGGAAGTTCCGACGTGTCCGTGCCCTGCTCGCCCGTTACGTCGAATTGCAGCAATGTCAGCAGTTCCTCGTCGCTCGGCAGGATTACGAATCCGACAGCGCCGGTAACGATGTGGACTATCAGCGCAATCAGGAGAAACTGCCTGATGTACCTGCCGTATATGCTGAAGCACTCGCCGATAATCTCAAAGGGATTGCGCCTGAAAGTCTGCGTTGGCTGCTGCTCCACCTGCATCACCTTGCGGGCTGCACTGCCGCTACACGCGCCGCCGCTTGCGTGGTCGCGCGCCGTTATGCGGAATGGGCGTGACGTCGCGTATGCTCGTCACCAGCAATCCCTGCGCTTGGAGCGTTCGTATTGCAGCCTCCCTGCCTGCGCCCGGGCCCCTGACGAAGACTTCTATCTGTCGAAGCCCGTTGTCCCTGGCTTTCCGAGCGGCGTCCTCGGCTGCGCGCTGTGCGGCGAATGCCGTTGACTTGCGCGACCCCCTGAAGCCCGCCGTGCCCGAACTGCCCCAACAGATGACATTGCCCTCCGGATCCACCAGCGTGATTATTGTGTTGTTAAAAGTTGACTGAATGTATGCCTTCCCGACAGGGATGGACCTGCGCTCTCTGCGCCTTGTTCGCGGTCTTCGCGGCATCTATGTTGCCCTTTCCTTCTTTATGTGCCCTTCCCAATCGATGGAGAAAGGCCAGGATTGAGGCGACAAACCCCTCATCCTGCAAATCTTCGCTATTTCGTAGTTGACCTCTGCCCACGTCCGGCGACGGTTTGGCGCCTGCCCCTCTTGGTGCGGGCGTTAGTCCGTGTTCGTTGTCCGCGTGACGGCAGTCCCCTGCGATGGCGCAACCCTCGATACGTGCCGACATCCATCAGGCGGCGGATGTTCATATCCACCTCGCGCCGCAGGTCTCCTTCTACAATTTTCTCGCGGTCAACAATCTCCCGGATGCGAGTCAAATCGACCTCATCAAGCTCCCGCACGCGCGGATTCCCCATAATGCCGGCCTTGTCCACAATGTCTTTCGCCTGGTGTGGCCCTATGCCGTATATGCTGCGAAGAGAAATCTCTACGCGCTTGTTGTCAGGAATGTTTACGCCGGATACAATCGCCATGCTTCCCTCCTAGCCTTGCCGTTGCTTGTGCTTTGGATTCTCGCAGATTATCAAAACCCTGCCGTGCCGTCTTATCACGCGGCACTTGGCGCATCTGACCTTGACCGATGCCGATACTTTCATCTGATTGCCTTTCTTGGCGCTGCTGCTCTATCGCTTCACGAGGAAGGTCTTGCGTCCTCATTAGAGCGATTGCTACGAACTGCCCGGGCACCTAGCTTCTTTCAGAACGGTGAAAGTGCCATAGCCATGCCGCATCGTAGCGCATGGGTATCTGGACAATCTAAAATGCCCGGTACTGGTTATTTGAAGCGGTAGGTTATCCTGCCCCGCGCAAGATCGTAAGGCGATAGCTCGACGAGAACCTTGTCCCCCGGCAGAACTCGAATGAAGTTCAGACGAATCTTGCCCGATACATACGCCAGAACTTCGTGCCCGTTTGCAAGCTCCACTCGGAAACTCGCGTTCGGCAGCGATTCCGTTACCGTACCTTCAACTTCAATGGCTTCCCTTTTTGCCATGCACTCTCCCTCGAGTGTTTCCTTATGGGTTAGGATTTCACCAACCCAGTCGTTACTTTTCCATCTGCGCGTTCACAGAAATACGAGCTAAAACTCATAACCGCCGGGCGTGGTCAGAACCTCCACCCCCTTGGCGGTAACCGCTATTGTATCTTCGAAATGCGCCGAGAGTTTGCCGTCCGCGGTTACGACCGTCCATCCGTCATCCAACTGCACTGTCTCATGCGTTCCGATATTCAGCATTGGCTCGATTGCGAGGGTCATTCCCTTTTTGATTAGATGCCCGCGTCCGGGTCTTCCGTAGTTGGGCACTTGCGGTTCCTCATGCAGCGCGCGGCCAATGCCATGCCCAACATATTTCCGCACTATCGAATAGCCCTGCGCCTCCGCGTATTTCTGCACTGCGTGCCCGATGTCTCCAATGCGCGATCCGGCAATTGCCTGTTCTGTCCCCCGCTTCAGCGACTCCCGTGTCGCGTCAATTAGACGTTGCGCCTCGTCAGAAATGTCGCCCACGCCAACCGTAAACGCGCTATCGCCATGAAAGCCATTTACTATCGCGCCAACATCGACGCTGAAAATATCTCCCTCTTTCAGCTTCCTTCTGCCAGGAATGCCATGTACGATCTCTTCGTTTACCGAAGCGCATATTGTTCCGGTAAAAGGTATTGGCCCACCCGCCGCATAGCCCTTGAACGACGGTGTAGCTCCCATTTTGCGTATGACGTCTTCGGCTATCCTGTCCAGTTCTCCCGTGGTAATGCCGGGCTTCACCGCGTTCTTGACGTGCGCCTTCGCTTCGGCAACCACCTTACCCGCCTGCCGCATTAGCGCAAGCTCTCGCTCAGATTTTATCGTTATGCCGCTCGTCCTGCGCCGCAAAGTAGTCATTTCCCTATATGATGTTTCATACGAACTATTATTATACCAAATTGGTTGCTGCAATGATGCATGCTGCAATGACGATAAACCGTCATTGCAGCGCTTCTAGCAGTAGATTACCCACATCGTCCACGGCGCCTTCGCCGTCAACCTCACGCAACAC
>JAGGDZ010000179.1 GCA_024648655.1 Chloroflexota bacterium
ATCTGCGCCTAACGGCGCTAGACTTAATGTTCGCATGCGTGGTAGGATGGCCCCATAGAGTAGTTGAATCATTGGTGAAAGAGGCACGAACAATGACAAGAATTACTCAGTGGATGCAAGTGGTATCCACTCTCAGGCAATTGGGGGGCATCGCTACATTATCGCAATTGAATCGCGCGCTTCTTTCTCCGGGCGGAGACGCAACTGATTGGAAGACCAAAACTCCGGAAGCGACTATACGCCGCATCGTGCGAAACACGCCTGACCACATCCACCCGTTGAAACCGGGCTTATATTGCCTTCGGGAATTTGCGACGAAGTATGAAGAACAATACAGCCTTTCACAAGAGGGCGACGCTCCGAAAAAAGTAGAGGAACGCAACCACTGGTATTACCAGGGATTACTGATTGAAATCGGGAAGGCGCGGAATTACAAGACTTATATTCCAGCGCAGGACAAGAACCATACTTTCGGCAACCAGAGACTTGGCGATGTCTGCGATATAACAAGGCTGCCGAATTTCGGCTATCAGAACTTTTTGCGTAGGGCAAGAACTGTGGATGTTATCTGGTTCAACAGACGAAGTATGCCGGAAAAGATGTTCGAGGTCGAGATGTCCACAGATATGCTGAACTCTTTGACCAAGTTTAACGAACTGCGCGACTTCTATACGCAGCTCAAAATTGTTGCGCCTGCACCGCGTAGGGACCACTTTTCCGACAGAATCGAGATGGACACTTTCCACGAAATTCGCAATCGCGTGAAATTCATGGGCATTGACGAACTAGAGTGTAAATATGCCCGAGGAAGATGGTGAAATGAACTTCTACGGCGATGATACCCGCCCCAAGTACGCCTGTGCCAGATGCGGAAGCAATGAAGTCAGAGGGGAATTTGATACATGCCCGGTTTTCAGGGCGGAAGGCGATAGGATCATTTACCTGAGGTCAGAAACCTATCCGGACCTGTCGGCACTTTATTGCAATAATTGCCATGCAGACATAGAAATCGAAAACATTGACGCTTTAATAATCGAATAGCTGCCTTCCCGCACATCTGCCACCGCTACTGCTGCTGGGCGAAGCGACGGTATATCTCTTCATCGCTGAGGGCTTCGCGGTCGAACCACTCGTCTTCGATGACCTGCCCCGCGTCCGCTATCTTCGCTATCACCGCCGTCGCCACGTCGATTATCTGCTGCGGCGTCTCAAATGCCTCCAACGGCAGCAACTCTAGCTCAAGGATTGCCTCCGTCAGGGCGCGCATCAGCTCCACCGGCGCAACCTGCGTCGCCGACAGTCGTGCTTTGATGAGGCTCTGCAAGATCGACGAACCGGAGTTTCGCAGCAACAATTCCGCCGCCACATCTTCGCGATGCTCTACCGAGACGCCAAGCGAACTCGCCAGATCGCACAGGCAGTCCACCAGAGTGTCGCACTCTCCGCCTTCGCGCAGCGCCTGCTTTGCCGCAGTGTCCATGCCGCGCGCTATGCTCTCCGCCCTCTCCATCCAGCGACCGAGCCAAATGAGGTTGTATGCCCTCGAATCCGTCAGCCAATTATCCTTAGCAACGCTCATAGAACGCGGCTCTGCCATCATCTGAATCAACTTTCAGCCTCCGAAGCTATCTCTCCTGTGGGAGTGGAATTCGCTATGCGTCCCTTGTCCTAGCCTTCCATCATCGTCCTAGCCTTCCCTCATCAAGGGATAAGGGGCAAAAAGAACGCTATCTCAATTCTACGCTTATACACGCGAGAATATGTTATCAAAGTGTTAACTTTTGCAGCGTTTATTTTATCATGTTTCATGATGTACTCGCCGTCAGGTGGACTACGCAGACTTGGCGCTCTCTATGAGGCTCATCGCGTCGTCGAAAGACACGCCATTTTCTGACGGAGCCACCTGCGCTACGACCACGTCCAGCCAGCCTGTGCCCTTGGAGACGAACGACCCCTCGACGGGCGACGCCTGCGTGTAGTCGCGCCCCACGGCGAACTTCACGAGGTCCGCGCCCCTGACTATGAACTGCCCGCGCGTGGGGTCGGACGGCAGCCAGCCCTGCTCGGGGTGCAGGAACTCCAGCCACGCATGCGTCTCGCCGACCTGCCCGCTCATCAAGCCGCTCACATACCGCGCAGGGATGCCGAGCGCGCGCAGCATCCCCATCGAGAGGTGCGTCATGTCCTGGCACACGCCCTGTCGAGTATCCAGCACCTGCTCGGCTGTCGTGGCGACCGTCGTGCTTCCCTGTATGTATGCGATGTTCCCATAGACCCACCCAACTATGATGTCCACCGCTTCCAGCAGTCCGACGGAGCCGCCCGCAATCTCTCGCGCGGCGTCCTCCACCATTTCAGGGTGCACCATAGGCGTCGGCGACAAGAACTCGTCGGCACTTGCATCGTACCGGAGCGCATCCATGTGCACCTCTTCGATGGCAGAGGGTGGGCTGCCCAAACGCACACTGCCCACGGCGAGAATCGTCAACTCCGTGTGCGGCGATGTGAGGCGAACGCGATGGGTCGGATTGCCTAGCCTGTCCTTGTACTCTACGGGGCGAGTTGCAGGGACGGTTATGACGGCAGAAGTTACAGGCGTCTGGTATGCGTCCACGCATGCCGAGACGCGAAGAAAGTTATCGTTGAGGATGACGGTATCGGTATAAGTGTAGCGGGCGCCGTAGGTGTAGCCGATGAGCGCGCCCGCATCTCCTACCGAACCACCCAGGTCGGCTTGCATAGGCCACCCGAAGAGTTATTCGTGACGCGGTTGCCCGCCCGCGATACCCTCGTCAGGCCGCCCGGGAACGCTGTGGCTTCGCCGCGTCCATTCTGCACCGCATACACGCGCAAATCTATGTACCGATTGTCGTACTCGCCTGCTTCTTCGTCGAAGATTACATGCTGCGCAAACTCTATCGTCTCCTGCGCTATCATCGCGCGCGGGTTCTCGATTATCTGCCGCGCGAGCTGAGCGCGGTAGTTGCCCGCAAGGTCCGGCATGATGAACACACCAAGACCGCCGTACCCCTGCCGCGTTTTCAGCACCATCTTGTCTAGGTTATCCAGCACATAGGCGCGGCTTGCCGGGTCGTCCAGATCATAGCTCACTCCCTGGTGCAGAATCGGCTCTTCGTCTAGGTAGTGTCGAATCATGTCAGGCACCCACAGGAACGCCAGCTTGTCGTCCGCGACGCTGGTGCCCATGCCGTTGACCAGCACCACCTTGTCGTTCAAGTATGCGTCCGTTAGCCCGGGCACGAAAATCTCCAGGTCCTCGACTCGGCGGTAGATGAGATCAACATGCACATCGCCGTCTATCGTCTTCATGCGTACATCGCCTTCGTATCCGATGTACAGGTCGCTACCCTCCACAAGCGGGATGCCCAGCAATTCAGACAGGTAGCGATGCTCGAAGAAAGCGGAGCCGAACTTGCTGTCCGTGAGCAGGACGCAGGTCGGCTCGGGGTTGTCGCACAGGGATGTGAACAGATCGAGATAAGTGTCTCGAATTTCATAAGGCACGATGTCGTAGCCTTCGCTCAGTTCGGGGAACAGCTGCTGCGCGATTTCCAGCGACTTTAACTGATAGGTTATGCCGGACGGAATCCGCAGGTTGTCTTCCAGCACCACGTATCGCCCGTCGCGCTGCTGCACAAGGTCGATGCCGTAGATATGCACGAAGACATCCTTAGCCGGGCGAAATCCCTGGAACTCAGGATAGAAGTACTGGCAGGAATAGACCACATCGTCCGGCACCACTTGCTGCTGTCCCGCGTACAGGTCGAGCAGGAACAAGTTCAGCGCCTTCAACCGCTGCTCGACTCCCGCCTTAATGACCTGCCACTCGTCGATGTCGATGATGCGCGGAATCCAGTCCGTGGGCACGGGGCGGAACTCCTTGGGGTCGAGCGCGAACGAGAAGGCGTCCAGCTCAACCTCGCGCTTAGCGTGTCGCCAGCGTTCCGCCATCCCCTCTTCGCCCAGCCCGTCGAGCGACGCCATCAGGTCTTCGTAGATAGGCTGAATCTCTCCGGCGTCGGTGCGGTATTCGCTGACCGCCGCTTCGTCATGTCCGGGCAAGTGTGCCATTTCTGCCTCCGGTTGGGCGCGTGCGCTGCCATATTAACAGAATCCGAAAGACGGCTTGTTTCACCCGCCTAACATTCAGATTTATGATACACCAGAAATGTTACATCTATGTATCCTATTAGGTCAATATGGTGCCTGCGCGCTCAGCCGGCGATCTTGTCCACGCGAGTCTGTGCAATTAAGTCATGGATTGTGCGACGGTCTTTCCTGAAGACAAATAGCGTATCGATCGGCCAGTAGATTATCGTCGATATAAGAATGATGTGGGCGATCACTCGGAGCATAATGATGCGCCAGCCACCGGGGTGCTCTCCGGTTTCGGCGTCGACTATGCGTATCTTCACTATCATCTTGCCAATCGTCTGACCGCGTGTTGCCATCAATACCACCTGAACGATGGCTATGGCAATGTGTACCACAGATGACAGAGCTGAGCCGACCAGAGCAAGGACGTCAAAGTTATACGCCACACCAGTTATACGCCACACCAAATGATGAAACCAACAAGTACAGGAATGAAATCAATGATAAAAGCCACCAGTCGTATCCACGGACTCGCCAGTTTGCTCACTGGCATACCATCGGTCATTACGCCAGATTCATTAGGCTGATACGCCATCGCTGTTCCCTTCTTTCTTTGGGGAATCCTGACAACATGGCAAGCAGACTATGTGTTGGACTAGCATGTGTCAATATATGATACGATCGCAGGAGTGGCATTCCAGCTACATTTCAGTTCCCTCGCTTAAGATGTCGAGATAGTCGCCGTAGGCAAACAACCTATTGCGTCCCCGCCCTGTTATCTCCTGCGCTATCCCTAGCTCGGTCAGCACTCCCATCCCTGAAGATGCGCCGGGGAATGCTAATCCGGTATGCTCGCGTACATCGGAAAGGGACATAATCGGGCGTGCCATCAATGCTTCGTGTACGCGCAATGCTGAACTCGCGCGTCGTCTGCCGAACTGCGCTATGCTGCTTCTGTCCGTATCAAACATATTTGATAATCGTCTTTGCGTGGTAACTGCCCCCTCAGCCGTCTCACGCACACCTTCGAAAAAGAAGGCAAGCCATTCTTCCCAATCTCCTGTGAGCCGCACATGTTGAAGCAGATCATAGTATGTTCCGCGATTCTGCTTTAGATATAAGCTCAGATACAATATCGGCTGACTCAAGATTCCCGCCTGACAGAGCAGGAAGGTAATCAGTAGGCGACCGGCTCGGCCGTTGCCATCAAGAAAGGGGTGAATCGTCTCAAACTGCACATGTGCCAGTCCGACGCGCGCCAGCATGGGCAGTCCGTCGTCTCTGCTATGACAGAATCGTTCGAGCGCGCCCATGCAGTTATCCACCTCTGTATGCGGTGGAGGCACGAATACGGCATTCCCGGGTCGTGTGCCGCCAATCCAGTTCTGCGACTTGCGAAACTCACCGGGAGATCTGTCGCTGCCGCGTCCTTCCGATAGAAGAACAGCGTGAATCTCCCGGATAAGCCTATTGGAAAACGGAAAGCCTCCGCGCAGCCTGGACAGCCCATGCTCCAGAGCCATCACATAGTTGGATACTTCCACTACATCCTCGATTGGCGCTCCACGCGCTCGCTCAACCTCAAATCTCATGAGGTCGGAAAGCGACGACTGGGTACCTTCTATCTGCGAAGATAGCACTGCTTCCTTGCGGATGTAGCTGTATATAAACAGAGTAGCGTCCGGCAGCAACAGTGAGATGCTATCCAAGCGTCCCAAAGCCAATAGAGCAGCTTCGAGCGATTGTTGGATCCCTCCTGTCAAATTCACTGGCGGCTCCGGAGGTAGCGGCGCAGGAATGAACGCCCGCACCTGTTCACCGCTATAATTGGTTACCTGATATCTGCCCACTTCTCTCCGGAGCATGAGTCAAGATAGTCTCCCTTATTCATCAAACCTAAATAAGCAGTCACACTATTAAGATTTTTGCCTTAAATCTTAATAACCTAGGCAGAGATAATCAAGTAGTATTATCCCAGGCTAAGCAACTTCATGTATGATGCAGTTAGACAGCATGCAATATCATCTCGTATATCGTGTCCGCCAATGTGAGTTCTTTCGGAGGCGCCACCTATGACCACTTACAGATACTACCGCTGGGACGGCAGCCAGCAGGTCTTCAGCATGGACGCCGACGACCTCATGAACTCCATCGCTGACGACATCCTGGAGCACGGCGACCCGGAGCGCGCGCTCCGCAGCCTGTTTCAGCGCGGCGTCGATGACGAGCAGGGGCAGCACGCGCCGGGCTTGCGCGACCTGCTGGAACGCCTGCGGCAGCAGCGACAGCAGCAGCTCGAACGCTACAATCTCGACTCGGTGATGGATGACATCAAAGAGCAGTTGCAGGATGTCATCGACACGGAGCGGCAAGGCATAGAACGCCGCCTGCAAGACGCCGAGCGGCAGCTGCAGGAAGCGGGCGAGGATGCAGAGCACCTGCAAGCGCCTATGCAGATGCTCCAAGAGCGCGCGCAGCGCAATACGGACACGCTAGACTCGCTGCCGAACAGCCCCGGCGGGCAGATTCAACAGCTTCAGGACTACGACTTTATGGACCCGGAGGCGCGAGACAAGTTCAACGAGTTGCTGGACGCCCTCAAGCAGCAGATGATGCAGAACTTCTTCCAGAACATGAAGCAGCAGCTCCAGAACATGTCGCCCCAGGACATGGAGGGCTTAAAGAATATGATTCAGGCGCTCAACCAGATGCTGCGCGACCGCGCTATGGGGGAGGATCCGGACTTCGAGGGCTTCATGGAGCAGTACGGCGAATACTTCGACCCTAACCGCCCCGCCAGCCTCGACGAGCTTATCGAGCAGCTTCAGCAGCAAATGGCGGCGATGCAGTCGCTGATGGACAGCATGTCGCCGCAGATGCGGAACGAGCTTGAGTCCATGCTCGGCGCGGCGATCGACCCGGAGTTCATGGACGAAATAGCGGAGCTGGCCGGGATGATGTACGATATGTTCCCCTTCGACGACATGGCCGGCGAGTACCCATTCATGGGCGACGAATCCATGACGCTCGACGCCGCGATGGAGCTTATGGGCGAGTTGCGCGATATGGATCAGCTGGAGCAGCAAGTTCAGCAGGTGATGCGAAACGGCAACATCGAAGACCTCGACTTGGACAACGTGGAACAGATAATGGGCGAGGATGCCCGCCGTCAGCTGGAGCAGCTTCAGCGGCTCATCCAGCAGTTGGAGGAGGCAGGATACCTGAAGCGGCAGGGAGACAGGCTGGAACTGACTCCGCGCGGCATACGCAAGCTGGCGCAGCAGGCATTGCGCGAGGTCTTCTCAGAGCTGAAGAAGGACCGCATGGGGCGCCATGAAATGTACTCGCGCGGCGACGGCGGCGAGCGGACCGGTGAGACGAAGCCATACGAGTTCGGCGACCCGTTCGACATAGACTTGCACCGCACGCTGTTCAACTCCACTCTGCGCAACGGCCCCGGCACACCCCTACGCATTAGCCCCGAGGACTTCGAAATTCACCACACCGAGCATATGACCCAGACGGCAACGGCGCTGCTCATCGACCAGAGCCGCTCGATGGGCATGTTCGGCAGCTTCGCGGCGGCGAAGAAGGTCGCCCTGGCGCTGTACTGGCTCATACACAGCCAGTATCCGCGCGACTACCTCTACATCATCGGATTCTCGGACTACGGCATGAACATCGCCACCGACGACCTAGCGGACCTGACATGGAACGCATGGGTGTCCGGCACGAACATGCAGCACGCGCTGATGCTCGCGCGGCAGGCGCTCTCACGCCAGAAGGTCGCCACCAAGCAGATTCTGATGATTACGGACGGCGAGCCAACGGCGCACTTGGAACACGGGCGCGCCTACTTCAGCTACCCGCCGAGTTGGCGCACCATCGAGGAGACGCTTAAAGAGGTGAAACGCTGCACGCAGGAGAACATCACCATCAACACCTTCATGCTTGAGCACAACTACTACCTGATGGACTTCATCGACAAGATGACGCGCATCAACAAGGGGCGGGCGTTCTACACCGATCCCAGCCAGCTCGGACGGTATGTGATGGTGGACTATCTGCGGAGCCAGCGCAAGCGGGTAGGTTAGTCGGAAACTAATATCTATGGACAGAATGATCAAGGTAGGATGGTTCTCAAGGACATGATGACTAAGTGGTGGCTCATAGGCGCGGCGGCGATCCTTGCAGCGCTTCTCATCGCAAGCATTGTGCTTGCGCTCACGTCGAGGGAGACCGAGTTCCCGCCCGGCA
>JAGGDZ010000219.1 GCA_024648655.1 Chloroflexota bacterium
CGTTGGAGTTGTTCACTTCCAGGTCTGAGCGACTCGGGAGGCAGATCGTTATGTGCGCTCCCCTGTTGAATGGCAGCCAGCCGAAGAGAGAGCGTCTGCCAGCGGGGCGGGCTTCCACACGAATGGTGTCGCCGTCCTGTCGAGCAGAGTAGTGGACGCGGTCGGGGTTCGGCAGCTCAGTGTCAACGCGCACTTCGCCCTCCGGCGATCCGCCTTTGATAGCGACCCTGCCGCTGAAGTTGTTGACTTCTATCCTGGGCTCACCGTGTACCGTGAATTTACTGCTTTCAAATTCGGCGTTTGACCCCCCCATCGCGTCTTCGATATCTACACTGAGTCGTCCTACAGCGTCGGTAATCACGCTGACGCCGTGATCTACCATATACCCGATGTCAGTTCTGGCGGACGGTTGACGACCAAGGGCATCCAGAAGCAGATCGGCCTCATCGGCAGAAATCTTGCCCTCGGCCAGCATATCCAGCACCTTGCGGCGATTTGCGGCGGTCACTTGATGTCTTCCTCCATCAACACTTCAACTCAGCCGTCGTCACCTGACCTGCGAGCCGCAAGTCGGCCCAGAGCCTCGTCGATAGAAATATCCCCCCGGTCAAGCTGCGCCAACACTTCGGACTGCGGCTGCCCGTCATCGACTTCGACGAAGTCCAGCTGGCCGGCGATGCGATCAAGTCGATTCTTCACTGTCGGATAGCTGATGCCGAATGTCCGCTCCATCTGCCGCATATTGCCTCTGGACTTCAGAAACGCTACTGCGAAGATCATGTCTTCCGGGGAGAGTAGAGCCACGGGTGGGGGCAAGAAACTGCCCTCTATCGCGATTTCAGTGTCTAGCAATCTGATACGCTCGACCACAAATGCCGATCCCGATGTCAGGCTTGTCAACTCGTTCCAATCATTGGGCATATGCACATTCCAATGAATTAGTTAAATATTTATAAAGAATAATAGCGTATTAGTTTCATAATTACAATATCATAATCAGATAATTGAATCATACAGATG
>JAGGDZ010000288.1 GCA_024648655.1 Chloroflexota bacterium
CAGGGTGATCCTCCAGCGTTGGTTGCTGCCGCTCACGATGCGCTTGGCTTTCATCACCTCGCCGCCGTCAGCGTCTAGCAGACTGTCGCGCACCACAACGTAACTCAGGCCGTTGACCGGCTCGCTGAAGCGCAACTCAAAGGTTAAGTCGGAGCCATCGTGGGAGTCAGGGACGGATAGGAATTGAGCAGAGAATGGGTCGGCCGTCTGAGCCTGAGCCGATGCTGCCGGGAAGATTAGCGCCGCGGAAAAAGACAACGCAAACGCAAATACCAGTACGATCCAAATGTTTGACCCAAGACCCCTATGCCGTCTTAGTCTTGTTGCCCCATCCGTTGAGGGTCGTATTGAAATTTTCACTCAAGCACTCTCCTTATAAAATAAATAATCTCATAAATGACCGCTTACGCGTAGCAGCCGCACGAGTTTACAGGACAGAGTATGGTATGTCAACGGAAATTCGGCGTCAAAAATAAGCAATAAATATCATCAATAGGGGATATAAATAGGGGATATAACATAAGGAGATAGGAGAAGCAGCGTGAAGAAATAAGCGGATAAGATGAAGTTCCGCGTCGTCGTTGGCGCTCGATCACTACCCCATCTCCCCCCAGTTGTCGCCTACCTTCATATCCACCTCCAGTGGCACCTCGAAGCCCACATGCGGAGGCAACGCCGACGGCATCAACTCCGTGATAATCGCCTGCATCTGCCCCAGTTCGTCGCGCGGCGCCTCGAAGATAAGCTCATCATGCACCTGCAATATCATCCGAGACCGCAAGCCGAGGTCGGTCATCCTCCGCTGGATATTGATCATTGCAATCTTGATGATATCCGCTGCCGTCCCTTGTATCGGCATATTCACCGCCATCCGTTCGCCTGCAGCCCGCGTGTGGTAGCTGCGCGAGTGAATCTCGTTGATGCGCCGCCGCCGTCCCATCAGCGTCTCCACGAACCCGTCCGCGCGCACCTGCTCCTTGATGCCCTCGATGTATCCCTGAATGCCCGGATAGTTCGTGAAGTAGGCGTCGATGAACTGCCTGCCCTCTTCCGCGCTGAACCCCGTCTGCTGCCGTATCCCGAACGGACTCAATCCGTACAGCACCCCGAAGTTCATTATCTTTGCCACGCGCCTCATCTCCGCGTCAACGCTGCCGATTGGCACATCATAGACACTCGCCGCCGTCGCCGCGTGAATGTCCTCGCCGTTTAGAAACGCCGACATCAGCCCCGCGTCGCGCGAATAGTGCGCCAGGATGCGAAGCTCTATCTGTGAATAGTCAGCCCCAAGCAGCGTCCAGTTCTCGTCCTGCGCGACGAACGCGCTTCGCACCCGTCGCCCCAACTCCGTTCGCACAGGTATGTTCTGCACATTCGGCTCTGTGCTCGACAGTCGCCCCGTATCCGAGCCGGTCTGCTTGAACTCCGTGTGAATCCTGCCCGTATTCGGATTGACCATCGTCGGCAGCGCGTCCACGTAAGTTGACTTCAACTTCGTCAACTGCCGGTACTCCAGCACCATGTCCAGCACCTGATACGCCTTCGGATCGACGCCCTCAGCGTTTCCGCTGTCTAGGAACTCTTTCAGCCCTTCCAATGCCGCCGCGTTAGTCGTGAACGCCCCGCTCGCCGTCTTCCTAGTGGGCGGCAGGTACAGCTCGTCGAACAGCACATCCCCCAGTTGGCGCGGCGAATTGATGTTGAACTCATGCCCCACCGCGTCGTACATGCTCTGTCGGATGGCGTCTATCTGCTCGCCCATCTCGACGGACATCGGCGCCAGCGCGCCCGTGTCTATGGCAACGCCGTCCCGCTGCATCTTCACTAGCACCGGAACCAGTGGCATCTCCAGCGTGTCGAAAGTATCACGCAGATTATTCTTCTCAAGCTCGCGGGCGAACACATCAATCAGGCGGTATGTCATATCCGCATCCGCCGCAGCGTAATCCGCCGCCTTGTCAATCTCCACCTTGTCCATCGTAACCTGATTGCGCCCCCTGCCGATGAGGTCCTCTATGGGCGTCATGTCCTCTTTAAGCATCGACAGCGCTAACGGCTTCAGCCCCACCGAAGTCCGAGTCCGCCCGCACAGGTGCGCCGCAATCATCGTGTCGAAAGCGATATTCACGTCTATGCCGTAGTTCGCCAGCACCGTTAGGTCATAGTTCGCGTTGTGCGCCGCCAGCCCGACCTTTCCTGATTCCAGCAGTGGCGCCAGCCTTCCCAGAACATACTCGCGCGAAAGCTGTCGTCCCTCCTCATGCCCAACAGGCACATACCATCCCTTTCCATCCTCGTTTGAGAACGACAACCCCACCAGTTTAGCCAGCATAGCCGTCTGTGATGTAGTCTCCGTGTCGAACGCCACGAACTCCGACGATTCCAGCGCGCCCACCATCTCATCCAGTGCTGCCTCCGTGTCCACGACGATGTACTCCGTGGGCACTCGCTCTTCGTCCGGCATGTCCAGCATTGCCAGTTGCTCGCCGCCCACGCCGTTCCTGTCACCCGATGGTATGCGATTCACCATGCTGAAGAACTCAAGCTCCCGCATAAGCGACAGTACGTCCCCGCGCTCGAATCCCCCGAAGCGCGCCGCGTCAAGCTCCAGTGTCACAGGCGCATCCCTCTTGATGGTAGTCAGCATCTTGCTTTGCAAAGCAAGATCTTCGTTCTCTATCAGCGTCTGTTGTATCTTTTTCGCCCCCCTCAATTTCTGAAGAGAGCTTATTTCGTCTATGTGTTCATAGATTCCCTCAATGCTACCGTACTCGGTGAGCAGTCTTATTGCCGTCTTTTTGCCCACTCCCGGCAACCCCGGGATATTGTCGGACTTATCCCCCTCTAACGCCTTGATTTCAGCCACATGCTCGGGGCCCAAACCGTCGTAGCGTTCGCGTACTCGCGCTATGTCATACGCGCTGGCGCGTTGCCTTCCGGAGTCCAGCAGCACCTTTACCGACGGCGACACTAGCTGCAATATATCGCTGTCCCCCGTCAATATCAGCGTATCCAGGTGCTGCGCCTCAGCCTGCGCCCCCAGCGTTCCCAGAATATCGTCCGCTTCGTATCCTGCCATCTCGAAGACCGGCACACTGAATGCTTCCATGAACTGCTTCACCCGGCCGAACTGGTCGCGCAGTTCTGGCGGCGTGGGCGGTCGGTGCGCCTTATACTCCTCGAACGCCTCGTGGCGGAATGTCGGCGCGGACACGTCGAACGTAACAATGCAGTGAGTCGGGTTCCACTCCTCGATAGCCCGCAGGAACATGTTCAGGAAGCCATAGACTCCGGAGACCACCTCGCCTGTGCTTTGCACCGTGAGTGGGTCGCGCATGGCATGATGGGCGCGATGCACAAGCGCATGCCCGTCAATTAGGATGAGCAATTCGCTTTGTGTAGGCTCTAACAGCGGTGTGGATCCTGCGGCAGTCGTCATAATTCTTCACCTAGCGCATTCTTGCCTGTCCTATGGATACCTGTCCTATGGATATAGGATGATTATACACGCGCCTCGAAGCGAATTCGCAAGTTTTGGAAGGGGCGCATGTTTGCCGTTAATCGGCTATAGTAGATGATATGACCATTGAGATATACACTGAGATATACACTGAAGGCGGCCGGTCTATCGTCTTCGTTTAGGTCCTCTAGGTCCTCACCCGCACCCGCGTGCCTTATACCCTAGACAAGACGCTAGACAGACAAGAGGTTTTTGTGTTGGACATCGGACGTAGAAGAGAAATCTTTCGAAGGTGGCGATGAGAACTGCATGAACGACTACACCGCCGCCACCTACGGCGACAGAATCGCCGAAGTCTATGACGAGATGTACCCCATGCGCGCCAATGTCGGCCCCGCCGTGGACGCCCTCACTAAGCTCGCGGGCAGTGGTCCTGCGCTCGAACTCGGCATAGGCACAGGCAGGATCGCGCTCCCCTTGGCTGCTCGCGGCATTGAAGTTCACGGCATCGACGCTTCCGAAGCCATAGTCGCCAAAATGCGCGCCAAGCCGGGCGGCGCCGCCATCCCCGTCACCATCGCCGACTTTGCAGGGTTCAGCGTTCGAGATGGCAATAGGGACAAGAAATTCCGTCTCGTCTATGTCGTCTTCAACACTCTCTTTCAGGCGACCTCACAGGAAGCGCAGGTGCGATGCTTCCAAAGCGTGGCGGCGCACCTCTCCGATGACGGCGTGTTTCTGGTCGAAGCGTTCGTCCCGGATCCAACACGCTTCACTCGCAATCAGAATATCAGCGCGAGCAGGGTCGAGTCCGACCTCGTGTCCATCGACATATCCCGCCACGACCCGGTGAACCAGCTTGTACACTCGCAGCATATCTTCATTGGCGAGACTGGCGTCCGGCTCTACCCGGTGCAAGTTCGCTACTCTTGGCACTCCGAGCTTGACCTTATGGCACAGCTCGCAGGCTTGCGCCTCCGCGAACGCTGGGGCGACTGGGACTGCTCTCCTTTCACCGCCTCCAGCGAATACCATGTCTCCATCTACGAAAAAGCCACCTAGTTCAGCAACATCAGCGCCCACACGACCACTACCAGCGCCAGCGACAAGAACACCGCCGCCGAACCCAGGTCTTTTGCCTTCCTCGACAGGTCGCTGAACTCCGATCCGATGCGATCGATTGCAGTCTCCACAGCTGTGTTCAGCAGCTCCACAATGAGCACCACAAACAGAACGCCGATCATCAGCGCCTTCTCCACATTGTCCTTCCCCAACCACACCGCGACGGGTATCAGGACCAGCGCCAGTACCGCCTCCTGCCGAAACGCCGGCTCATCGACTAAGGCATCGCGCAATCCTTTGTACGAATAAACGAGCGCCCTGAGCAGTCGCCTGAAATCAAGCATCTGACTCCAACCCATCCTGCCTCATCCGGTTCATCACGTTAGCTCCCGCTTCAAACCCGCAGCCTCCTCAGTGTGGGACGGAAAATCCCAAGCCACAGCACGAGAGCCAGCATCGCCAGCGCCCCCCCACCCAGAGACATCGGCCAGCCCCAGTATTCGCCTACCGTGCCCAGCGGCCAGGCGCCAATGTAATGCACCGCTGCGCCGATAAGCCACAGGCTCATCATGCGCCCCCTTAGTTCCGGCGGTGTTGACAGCTGCAAAATCGTCGTGCCCATTGAGATGAAGCCGGTAAAGCCAACGCCCGTCAAGAACAGCAGAACCAGCGAGACTATGTAAATTGGCGACAGCGCAAAGAAGAACAGCGATACTCCGAAGAGGATAATCATCCCCAGCAGCAGCCAGTTCTTATGCCGCGCGTTCCCCAGCGACGCCAGGTATATGTTCCCCACGAGCGAACCTATCCCCGCCACCGTCAATAAGAATCCCGCGCCGTCCGCATTGAGCCGCAGTACGTCCTTGCCGAATGCGGGGAGTACCTGCACATACGCCGCCCCGAAGAATCCGAACGCGAAGCTCAACCCTACCATCGTGAACGCGACCGGCGTAACCCATACGAACTTTATGCCGTCCCAGAAGTCGCGCAACATGTTCGTGTTCTGATTCTGACTGCGCGATTCTACCCCCGACATCATCAGCAGACATAGGCTGCCCACTGCGTAGCATATCGCATTGAAATACAGCGCATGCCCCATCCCCACATACTGGATAATCCACCCGGCAAGAGACGGCCCCATGATGCGCCCCGTGTTGAACACCGCCATGTTCAACGATGTCGCGTTCAGGATATCGTCCTTGCCAACCAGGTCAGGCACAATCGCCATCCGCGCCGGCATGTTCAGCCCTTGTATTGTCCCAAGCACGAACGATATGGCGTATATGTGCCAGATGGAAATCAGCTGGTACAGCGTCAGAGTCGCCGCCCCTAAAATGAGCGCAGCCACAATGGTCTGGCTGTAGAACAGCAGCCACCGTCGGTCAATCCTGTCGGCGAATATGCCCCCGAACATCAGCATGGCGAGGTTCGGCGAGCCGTAAATGGCGATTACAAATCCAAGCTGAGCCGGCGAGCGCGTAAGCTCCAGCACCAGCCAGCCAAGGATGAGGAACTGCATCCC
>JAGGDZ010000425.1 GCA_024648655.1 Chloroflexota bacterium
AGAAGTAACCAAGGAGTCCGTAGCCGAGACCATAAAGGAGTTTGAGGAAATCCATAGCGCGCGCGCCGTAACGCAGGAAGAGTTCGACGACGCTGTAAACGGCATTCTGCGTGGACTGCCCAACCAGTTCGAGACGCACGGGCAGGTGCTAAATCAGCTCGTTCGATTAGTCGCTTTCGATCTCCCTGATGACTATTTCACCACCTACTCAGAGGAAGTCGGCAAACTTACACTGGCGGACATTCATAGGGTGGCGGAAGAGCACATCAAGGCTGGCGCGCTCAAAATCGTTGTAGCCGGGGACGCTGAGCACCTGGAGCCGGCACTGCGCGAATTGGACATTCCTGTCGTCTTAATTGACTATGAAGGCGCCCAATTGAATGCGTAGAACACGGGCATGCAAATAAATGAGGATCGCAGCTGCTGGTAGAGGTGTCACTTGAGCATACAAAATACTGGTCGCCCCCACCGCCTACGTCTCATGGACACCTACCGCAATCTCTTCTACACGCCAATCTACGTGGCGGTCGCGGGCGGCTTCTTCTACGCCGAGGGCTTGGATGTTATGTTTGGAACCGTCCCCGCAGGACGACCTCCGCTCGATATGCTCAGACAGGGCGAGGTTGACATTATCCAGACCGGTATCAGTCGCAGTCTCATGGCGCTTGACGACGGTGACGAGGACGCACCACTCCACATCGCCGAGATTAACCGGCGGGACGGATTCTTCCTCGTCAGCAGCGCACCCACCGACAACTGGCAGTGGTCCGACCTCGAAGGCTCGACCCTCATCCCCATCGGCTTCACGCCCGTTCCCCTCACATCCCTTGCCTCCGCTCTACGCAAGCACGCCATTGACATCGACAGCATCACGATGCTCGAGGGCATGTCAGCCGATAACGCTCTAGCGGCCTTCCGTCGTGGCGACGCCGACTACATCCATATGCCCAACCCGCAGGCGCAGGCGCTCATCGAAGACAGTGCAGGCTACCTAGCCGCGTCCCTCGGCAGTGAGCACGGTTACCTTTGCTATAGCTCATTCGCCGCAACGCCCGCCTTCATCAACGAGCAGCCTGAAGTCGTCCAGCGGTTTGTGCGCGGGTTCTACAAGGCGCAGCAGTGGCTCGCAGCAGCCGACGCTACGACCGTCGCCGGGCGCGTCAAACCCTTCTTCGCCGGAGTGTCTGACTCTGTGTTACATACAAGCATAGCCCGCTACAAGTCCTTGGAAATCTGGCCCGAAACGCCCGACATCGGCGTCGATGGCTACAACGCGATGCGTCAGGTTCTCATCGACGGTGGCTTGGTGAAGGCACGCCATCCTTACGAGCGCCTGGTTCGTCCAGAGTTTGCACAGCAGGCAATGAGCGAATGAAAATCCCGGTTAGAATAGCCGATATTCAACGGATTTCGCCTACCGTGAAGTCGTTCACGCTCGCTCTCGACGGCAAGTTCTTCACTCACTTGCCAGGTCAGTGGATAGACTGCTTCATCGACATAGACGGACGCACAGAAGTCGCGGGCTACTCCATTACCTCATCGCCTACTGAAGACGGATGGTTCTCAATCGCTGTGAAGCTAGTCGGCGACAACCCTGTAACCGACTACCTGCACGACTGCGCCAAGGCCGGGGACACCCTCATCGTTGAAGGTGGCTCCGGCGACTTTC
>JAGGDZ010000244.1 GCA_024648655.1 Chloroflexota bacterium
GTAGTCGGCATTAGGACTGGGCTTGTCGAATACGTCCTGTTAGCCCTTCTCGCGCTCGTCATCGTCATAGGCATACAGGCAGCCGGCATCGTCCTCGTCATGGCAATGCTCATCACGCCCGCGGCGACCGCCTACTTGCTGGCAAGGCGCTTCGTCGGCATGATGGTCATAGGCGCGATAATGGGTGCATTCTCGGCAATCATCGGTCTCTACCTCTCCTTCTATGCAGACCTTCCTTCCGGCCCCGCCATGGCGCTGATCGCGACCCTGATGTTTGCCTTTGCAGCCTTGTTCAAGGGAGCATTGCCCCTGAAGGGTGCAGAGCCAAGCTGAGGCCTGACGATGAGGTATGACGATCGCCGGTAAACTCCGCCTACGGCAATATACGCTGCGAGCCTGACGAAAAGCCGCCCTTACTCGTAGTTGTTTAGCGCCGGCATACAGGCATTGCCCGTCAACCCTTGCGGCTTCTACTGCTATTCTAGAATCTCAATCTCGTCTTCTCCCTCAACAATACGTATGCGGCTGTCCAGCGGCACATCTCGGAAGCGCTGCCACAGATCGCTCCTGGGCCACCACACCTCTAGCTCGACTATCTTCGCAGCCGGTCCCATGCCAACCTCTTGTATCAGCGTAGATGCCCCGAAGCTGCTACCATTGCCCACCGTTGCATAGATTTCCCGCGTAATCCCGTTCCGGTCCATCACCTCAACCCTGACTCGCGCTCCAATCGCCGCGCGGTTTGAAATCGTTCCAACCAGCCTTATCGAAAGCCATCTGTTGCCATGCCCAGGATTCTCGTACAGTGCGTTCACGAACCCGTCCCCCGGGTAAAATCCTCCAACTTGCACGAAAATGTCCTGGTCCCCATCCATATCCAAGTCTCCGAAAGACACTCCGTGTCCCTTCTGCAAGTGTCCGAATCCCCCGGAGAAAGTCACATCTTGAAAGCCTCTGCCTCCATCGTTCCTATACATCGCGTTCGGAGCGATGGCGTCGTATGATGGCGCTCCCGTACCAAGATAGAAGTCCGGATAACCGTCATTGTCCAAGTCTCCAAAGTTTGCCCCCATCGCAAGGTGAACGTGCGATAGTCCCATCTTGCGCGTAACGTCCTCAAACCCGTCTCCCTGCATATTTCGATAGAGACGAAGTCGAGGTCCGTCGTTCTCCAGCCCCACTCTGTCCTTCGCCACGTCTTCTATGTCTTCGCCATAACCCGCCACAAAAATGTCCTGCGACCCATCGTTGTCGTAGTCCCAGAACCACGTAGCGAAACTGTCAATCGGCTCAGTCAGCTGCAAGGCAGGAGCTACATCGGTGAAAGTTCCGTCACCGTTGTTTCTAAGCAGCCTGTTTTCCTCGCCGAAGTTCGAAATGTATAAATCCGGATAGCCGTCATTGTCATAGTCACCCCACGCGCTGCCCTTGCAGTATCGCCAGTTCTGCGCGTCGGCTTCCGCTGCCACGTCCTCGAATCCCCCCTCGCCGTCATTCCGAAATAGCTGGCTTGGAAAAATCAACGCTGTGGACTCCGCACCCGCTTCCCGCATACTCTCATTGCAAGAGAACAGATCCAAGTCTCCGTCATTATCGTAGTCCGCCCAAGCTGCGCTCTGGCTGGGATACGCAGGCTTGGCAAGACCTGCCGCCTCAGTAACATCGGTGAAAGTCCCGTCCTGCCCCTCCCGGTCGTTCCCTCCGTTATTGCGTAGCAGCGACATCCGCATCTGTCCGCGCATCTTCATCCAGCCGCCGCGCATTACCAGCACATCCGCCCATCCGTCGTTGTTGTAGTCCGTCTGTGTGATATTTAGACCGCCCAGTTGTCCGGACAGTCCGGCGCCTTCCGTTTCGTCTGTGAAGTTGCCGCCTCCATCGTTGCGATAGTAAGCAATAGGCTTGCAGGGATCCCAAGTCGAAGCCATTATGTCCAACAGTCCGTCATTGTCGAAGTCCTCGATGATGCTGCCTCCGGCGGTGCTAACTGCGTATAGCCCCGCTAGAGGCGCTCTCTCCTCGAACTTGCCTATGTCGTGCTCCGATTCAAACGACTCTGGCGGCACCCTGTATTCTTCTTTGACGCCATTCGGGTAAGCGCCGAGCGCCATGTGTGCCACATTCAGCAGCCACATAGCACGTATGTTGTCCGGTTCAAGTTCAAGTAGCCTTGTCAGATAGTCAATTGCTCCACTCGCGCCTCGTATATCCTTGTGCACTACTGAATCGTCCAGTGGCAGCGCACAGATGAGCCGACCGTCAGGACTGACGCAGTTATTCAGCTCCCCCATCTTCATACTTGCAATCGCGAGTTCCTCCAGCAGTTCTGCCTCGTGGCTTACCTCTGGTCTCTCGCTCATTTCTGCATCCAGCGCTTCCGACAACAGACGAATCGCCTCATCCGTGTCTCCAAACCGAAGGTGGCTGCGCGCCAGCTCCCGTAATATGCTGACGCGCCACGACAAGGTAGGGAATGTCGGACTCTCCAGTTCTGTCGCCAGCCTCTCGAACTGCTGTCTGCCGAAGAACGGGTCGCTGCTGTTTCTCAGGCTCGTGCAATACGCTGCCAAGTCCGCATGTTCGGAGACTCCTTCTTCGATATGGACTTCTTGGTTAGACATGCCCACCGCCTGACTGATTTCGCCGGAGTGTTGCTGGCGCATGCACCCGATTAGGATCAACGGTATGCAGGCAATCCAAAGAATACCGGCATACACAGATGCCCGGCTGCCCCCTATCCTGTCCATCCTGTCTATCCGTCCGAACTTCATTCCTTCATTGTAAGGCGTTAATGATATAATGGGACAACTGTGTCTATGCGTATCAACATCTGGCGTCCTATTATCGTCACAGCCATTTCGCTGTTCGCAGTCGTATCATGCGCGGACATCGCATCCCTCATGCAGCCGTCAACCCCAACACCGTTGCCCTCTGACTCTTCCGCACAGTCTTTGAGCGTCCCGGGGACTTCCGCATCGCCCACAACGCAAGTAATACCGTTCATAAATGTTGCTGAGACCGCGCTGGGAGGCGACTTCCAACTTTGGAACGACCGCCCCGGATTGGCAATCTTCGACTACGACCGGGACGGAGACCTAGACTTCTATG
>JAGGDZ010000272.1 GCA_024648655.1 Chloroflexota bacterium
TGGAGTAAATTGCTGACGGGCACCCTGGCGCTCGACGAATAGCCACTCTACGGTTCCTGCGGGAGCATGAATCCAAACAGCGTATGAACTCGGCGATCATAACCTTCTCAGGCATCCAGAACACCTTACGAGCCGACTTACTAACTGCTGAAAACTGACTACTAACGACTCACGGAGGTTCACCATGGGACGGCTAGACGGCAAGGTAGCCCTAATCAGCGGTGGCGCACGGGGACAGGGCGCTGCCGAAGCATTGCTCTTCGCAAAGGAAGGCGCGAAGGTCGTCTTCGGCGATCTGCTCGACGACGAAGGCAGGCAGATTGAAGCCCAGGTAGCCGAACTAGGCGGCGACGCCACCTACGTCCACCTCGACGTAACCAGTGCCGACGACTGGGACGCTGCCGTGCAGACCGCACTCGACCACTACGGCAGGCTCGACATCCTCGTCAACAACGCAGGCATCCTTGGTAGGCGAACCGGCATTGAGGACACGACCTCAGAGCAATGGGACGCGGTACTCAAGGTCAACGCCAAGGGCGCCTTCCTCGGCACCAAGGCGGCCATACCCGCGCTACGCGATGCGGGCGGCGGCTCCATCGTCAACATATCATCCATTGCAGGCATCATCGCCGACCCAACCGGCATACCCGCCTACCAGGCGAGCAAGGGCGCGGTCCGCCTCCTAACCAAGTCCACCGCGCTCCAGTACGCCGCTGACAACATCCGCTGCAACTCCGTCCACCCCGGCCTGATTGTTACCGCCATGTCCGAAGATGTTCTTGCCGACCCCGACCGCCGGCAGGAATTCTTCGGCAGCATCCCGCTCGGCAGGCTCGGCACCGTGGACGACATCGCCAACGGCGTCCTATTCCTCGCCTCAGACGAGTCATCTTATGTCACCGGCAGCGAGCTTGTCATTGACGGCGGCCTAGTCGCTCAATAGCGGTAAGATGTGGCAGTGAGTGGCTGACAGTGCAGCAACAAGTGCCATCTCATGTCGTTGCCCATCGATTCCGTCCTCGCTAACTGCTCAGCGATAATGTCCGCAGGATGGAGCATGTGACATTGACGCAGCAAGAACAAGCGAGACTTCGGGTACTCAACAACCTACTGGCGGGATACATGACGACGGAGCAAGCAGCGACACTGATGGGAGCGTGGCAGGCTGAATCGCATCTGCTGATGGATAAGGCGTATGAAGGGGATGCGACGCGGCAATTGGCAATAGAACTGGGATATTCGCCCGTTGTGCCGCCTCGCAGAAGTCGGTTAGTCCCTTGGAAGTATGACGAGGAGTTGTACAAGAGGCGAAACGAAGTGGAGCGTCTGTTCCGTAGGCTGAAGGGATTTTGTCGTATCTTTACTCGGTATGACAAACTCGATGAACTCTACATCGGCTTTATCATGTTCGCAGCCATATTCGACGCATTGCGTAGCGTAGTGTGAACAGACCCCAGCGTATTACTGCCCACCCGTGACCGGTAACATGATCCCACTGATGAATCCCGCCGCATCGGATGCAAGAAAGGCAACCGCATCTCCGATGTCGCGCGGCTGGCCGATACGCTGGAGAGGAATAGCCTTGACCCTCTCCGCTATTTCCTCCTCGGTATTGGTAGCGTGCTGACCTGGCGACTCGATCATCCCCGGGGCTATGGCGTTCACACGGATGCCCATCGGTCCCACGTCGACTTCTTTCACCACCTCCACCGGAACTTCCTTCTCCACTACCTTCTCAACCTCGACGACCTTCT
>JAGGDZ010000307.1 GCA_024648655.1 Chloroflexota bacterium
GAATCGATTGCTGGCGATAGTCAAATAATCGGCGATGTCGAGTGTGCGCACAATATCGTCGTATTTGGTTTGATTGTCGATCGGATACGACATGATCTGGTCTTGAGGATTGATTACGGCATGATGCGGCTGAGTTCCTCGGCATTCGCGCGAGCTGACTAATCCGGGCGGAGGGTCGTCGGCCAGCGTAACGCCCTCGGGGAGCTTGCAGACGATAGTGCCGGTAACGCGATTGTCCCAGCTGCCTTCTGACAGTACGACTGAACCTGAACCAATGACATCATTGCTGCCGGCGCCAACCAGCAGCAAAAATGAATACCGGCCGCCCTCCACGACCTCCAGCGGCTGCTCAAAGGGAATGTTGTACGATCTGCCCAAGGGATGCTGATCGCGGACGAGGTCTGTACGCAAGGCGGCCACCGCCACCGGAGATGGGTTGTCCGCAGCGTATATATTGAATAAAAGCTCTTCAGCCTCCGGATCGTCAAACGGGTCGCCCAGGTGAGGCGCAAAGATACTCTCGATCGTTCCGGTTGCCGGCGCTGTAAACTCCACTTCGATTGGTTGGTCTTCATACTACAGATTGGCGCGGTCAAAAGGCGATCCCTGCATTTCATCTCGGGCATAGCCGGTATTGTGGATCGCGATGTTAATCAGCGGGACGGCTTCGTCGGCGCCTACTATCCTCATTGAAAAGTCGCCGGGAATGCGTTCGAATATGTAATGCGCGGACTGAACCAGCGTGGTCTGATGCCGATAGATATTCGTGAACATCAGCCCCCATATGATGGAGAACAACACAGCGAATCCGCTTAAGAGCAGCGGGCGCCAGCGGCTGACGCCCGGCAAGATGGCGGCGCCGATGAGCAGTATTCCGACAAGCAGGGCGGTAATCGCAGTCGCGTCAACGACCTGGTTTGAAATCTGATAGCCGCCGACTGACGTCAGGAGTACACCAATAATTCCCAAGGGTATCGCAATGCTCGGCAGGCTGCGCCTGTGCGCTTGTGCATGCCCGCACCATTCACACAGGCTCGCGCTCGCCAGCACAGCTAGCGCACCATAAAGCGGTAGAAA
>JAGGDZ010000364.1 GCA_024648655.1 Chloroflexota bacterium
GACCCTCAAAGTCTCTCTGCTGAAATGACAAGAGGTCTGAGAATCTGTCTTTGGCGGGCTGAGATACTAGTTCCTCAGGGCCCCAAGGGCTTTCAGGAATCCACTCCGTAACCTCTTCGCTCCAATGCAAGAAGTCTGGATAGTCCCCTGCGGTGAAATTAGGGTACTGATTTAGGACAACAGTCAAGGCTTGCTCGGCCAAAACGCACTCCGGGTAAGACTCGTGAAGCCAGTTAAGCCATCTGAAATGGTTATACGAAGTTCGTCGCTTGTAATCCACGTCCTTTGCATCAGGCCATTGGTAGGTGTGGACGGAGTCAATGACAGCCGTTCGTTGTTCCAGACTTGCCTCAGGGTAGATGGCTCGCAAGGTCTGGTAAGTTTCATGATGTGCATCAAGGTCATGCAACCCGATGCGTCCTAAGAGCCAGTCGACTTTCTCGTCTGCGGTCAAGTCAGTGCGTTGCTGCAGCGCATGCACCGCCAAGCGTCGTAGAATTAGCGCTTCCGAACGAATGAGCCTGTCACACCAGCCTGCTGCTACGTCCGGATGATTTGATGCTAGCCATTCCAGGCAGTCACGCGCTGCGTCTATGAGGACGTCGGTAGCATCGGGATGCCTGTTTTGGGCGTGTTGCTCAATAGCACTTCTTCTGTAGCTGGTCGGATCCCAGTCTCGATTGGATTCTTGCCAAGCTTGGTATGCTTGATGCTGCACTTCCAGGCCATTGACAATGCGGCCAAGTAGGGATTCGGCAACTTTGTCAAGGTTCGGACGCAAGCAATTTGCCCAGACGGACTCGAGCATATAGTGATCATCCGCTGCATCAACTTCCACATCAATTGGAGGATGCGAGTCGTCAGTGGATGCGTTAGACCAATCGAATCCTTGCTTCAGAACAATACGATTGGAAATCATGGCATCAAATATATCTATTACTCTGTCGACGAGTCCAGCTTCCATGCAACGCTCACTAATGGCTGACAGCATGTATTGATCCGGTGAAGGTGTGGCAGGGGCAAGCAAAATGGAAACCCAGCGCGACAAACTGTCTGCATCCATGGGAGAGTCATGACTCTGTCCAACTGCACTACTCAGCATCAACCAGAGATCTGGATGTAGTCGCATTTCATGGATTGCGATCAGGAGGAATACTTTGTTGGGGTGGGAGATTGCAAATCTATCTGCCAGCCATATCGCTAATTTCCTATCTTGAGGCTGCAAAGCCCCCGTGCCGAACAGCTTTTCGAGGTGCTTGCGCTTCTCGAGCCAATCAATCCAGTCAATGTGTGTAGCTGAGTCTGTAAAGAAGCTCGTCAACCTTAGATTGGACAGAGCTTCTTCGATTAGGTCTATTTCTTCTTCGTCAAGAGGAGGCACTTTCTGCGCAATTGCCGTTATCTCTCGCTTCCAGTCGAGGCTTCCGCGTCGAGCGTACTCGGCAAGGCGCTGGACACCGTTATAGAGGGACGTGTGGCCGCCTCCGGGCGGCCTTGGATAAGTGATTGGCGTGATGTTGAGAGATGTCCACCGGCTTTCGTCGCCGTGCCTAGTGAGTGCGAAGCGCGGTTTCGTCTCGCTGACCGGCAAGCCTCTTGCCAGATACCGCATAACGATATCGTCGTGGCTGTAGCCGACGAAAAGAACCGTGAACGTACGGAACAGATCGGCCAGGAAACGAGGAGCCCATCCTTCAGTTAGGTATGCGCGACCGAAGTCTGCGTCGGTGAGCACCATTTCACTTGGCCGGCTGAGTGCGCCGTGTACGTGGACGATTCCGTTGAACGACTTTCCCAGCGGCAATGCCGGAGCTTTGAATACTTCCGGATCCGAGCCGAAGACGCTATGCGCCGCTTTTTCGAATAGCAGATCGAAATTGGTGGTTACGACTCGGACCGCGGGGGTGTCCGGGTAGAGCCGCAAAAGGTCGCGGTGGAGATCGGTCGGCTTTGGATTGCCCTTGGTAAGCTCTTTCGCTGCTCGCTCATGGACGCAAACTCCTCTTTGGTGCTGGAGTCGGCCGAGATAGCTGTCCTCTGGCTCGCCATTTTGCAATTCCTCTAGGGTGCCTTGGCCGATAGCTTTGGCCAGATCCGTGAAGTTCGGCAACTCTGCCGGCTCTCCCATCGAGACGCCGGCACCTGCGAAGACAACCAGTTCTCGGTCACGCAAAGCGTTCAGTAGCGGTCTGGGGAAATCAATGCCCGCTATGATCATGGCCGGCTCACAATCCACCCGATCTCAGTCTTAGAAATCGGGCGTCGCGCTGAACGGATTGGCAGGCCGCATCGCATCCCTGGTGCCTGGCCATCGTGATCCGCCCTCACTGTTGGCGTGGACATGATACGTCGGCTGGTCGGTGGAGTGCGTTGGAGCGTGAGGCGATGCGCGGGGCGGTGTGAAGGACGCGGCCTGACCGTGCGCCAAGCGTTCCGTGGGCAAACGCACGCTGATCGTCGTAGACGAGGTCAGGTTCGGCTGGAATTCGGCGTGGTGGCGTGCGGATTGTCGGGGTCTAAGGCCCAGCGCGCCGGGTTGTGGAGGATGTACTCGCGAATCTTCAGCAAGGATTCGTCGCTGCGCACGACGTGTTCGTAGTAGTTGCGCTGCCATAGACGTTTAGGGAACGGCTGCCAGTTCCGAGTCTTTACCCCGCGGATGTAGTTGACGGTTGTCAGGGATTTGTAGGCGCCGATTACAT
>JAGGDZ010000259.1 GCA_024648655.1 Chloroflexota bacterium
CCCCGGTCTCGCCCCTTTGTAACAATTACCATATCGTCAGGTCGCAGTCGCCCGGAATTCATAATCAAAGCACCTCCGGTGCTAGGGATACGATGCGCATAAAGTTCTTGTCGCGCAACTCGCGTGCCACAGGCCCGAATATGCGCGTTCCACGCGGCATCTGGTCGTCATTTACCAGCACCGCCGCGTTGTCGTCGAAGCGTATATGCGAGCCGTCCGGCCTGCGATGGCTCTTGCTCGTCCGCACGATAACTGCCTTCACGACCTCACCCTTGCGTACATTTGACGCAGGCGCGGCTTCCTTCACCGATGCCACTATGATGTCGCCGAGCCATGCGTACTTCCTGCCGCTGCCACCGGGAACGCCGATGCAGCTAATCGTTTTTGCGCCCGAGTTGTCCGCAACTCGCAGGCGAGAATACTGCTGGATCATTGCTGCTGTGCCTCCGCTCCGTCTTCTGCGGAATCGTCCTCGTATGCGATTTTGGCGCTCACGTCCCCGGTCTCTTGTACGGTAACCGCCTGCGCCTCGGCGAGGATATTGCTCTCATCGTCAGCCGTAAGCTCTCCGGGCTGCACTTCTGCTAAGTCCTCGCGCTGCAATATGTCAATCACACGCCAGCGCTTCGTCTTCGATAGTGGACGCCCTTCGCGAATCTGAACGGTGTCGCCAAGCCTGCACCGGTTCTCAGGGTCGTGCACCACAAAGCGCGTCTCCCGCCTGACCGGCTTCTTATAGACACGGTGGGGCCGGCGCCACTCCACGGCGACAACAACGGTCTTATCCATCTTGTCGCTGACCACCTTGCCTATTCTTACTTTACGTCTCTCAAAACTCATACTATGCCTGCCGCAAGCTCTCTTTCCCGTATCACCGTCTTGATGCGAGCGATACGCTTGCGCGCCCTACGCACCTCGTTCATGTCCGCCAACTGCATCGTCGCGGCACGAAACCGCAGATTCATGAGCGCTCTGTGCGTATCTTCAAGCTCGTCAACAAGCTCGTCATCCGACAGCGCCCTGATGTCGTCTATTTCCATATCTATCCTGCCACTTGTTGTTGCTGACCCTTATCACTCGAAGAAGGCTGGGGCAGGAGTGAACCTAATCACTCCTGAAACCTGAATGCTGATGCTCGTCTGCTAGAATCCTTGTCGTGTAACGATGGTCGTACCCATCGGCAACTTTGATGCCGCAAGACGCAGTGCTTCCTTCGCCGTGTCTTCGGGCACTCCGGCGATCTCGAACATAATCCTGCCCGGCTTCACCACGGCGACCCAATGGTCCACCGCGCCCTTTCCGCTGCCCATTCGCGTCTCTGCCGCGCGCGCCGTAACTGTCTTATCCGGGAAGATGCGAATCCAGATCTTGCCGCCTCTGCGGGCGTAACGTGTCATCGCCCGCCTCGCCGCTTCGATCTGACGTGAAGTAACCCACGCTGCTTCAGTCGCCTTGATGCCGTACTCACCGGAGTTCAGCGTGCTTCCCGCGACGGAAAGTCCCTTGCGCCGTCCTCGGTGGTGGTTGCGATACTTAACTCTCTTCGGTTGAAGCATTTGTAACCTCCGCTGTGGGTTCAGGTGCGGTCTCTGCAGGCGCCGGTGTTGCAGCAGGCGCCGCCGGTGCCGCGGGCGCCGGTGCCGCTTCTGCCTCAGGAGACGCCGTGACCGTAACTTCGATAGGCGCAATATCTGCGGGTGCGGGTTCTTCCTGCGGCCTCTGTCGCGGCTCCGGAACGATATCCCCTTTGTATATCCATACCTTGATTCCAATTCGCCCGAACTCGGTCGCAGCCTCCGCGATAGCGTAATCGATGTCCGCGCGCAGTGTGTGCAGCGGCACGCGCCCTTCCATCGCTTTTTCGCGCCGAGCGATGTCTGCGCCGCCCAACCTGCCGGAAATGAGCACCTTGATTCCCAAGGCGCCCGCCTGCATCGTGCGAAGAACCGTCTGTCGAATGGCGCGCCGGAACGCTACGCGGCGTTCAAGCTGCTCTGCGATGTTGCGTCCAACCAGATAGGCGTCCAACTCAGGCTGACGTATCTCCTGCACATTAAGCCGTGCTCGCCTGGCTGACTTCTGCTCAAGCTCCTTGCGAAGCTCCTCCACACGCTGTCCGCCTCGACCAATCACGATGCCGGGTCGCGCCGTGTGTATTGTTATCACAACGTCGTTGCCGCGCTCTATCTCTACTTTGGATATGCCGGCGTCCGGGTAACGGGACAGTATAACGTCCCGCACTTCCACGTCCTGCTTGACGAGGTCGCGGTACTCTTCAGGCTTCGATGCGAACCAGCGAGACTGCCAGTCCTTACTGATGCCCAGCCGAAATCCTATGGGGTGCGTTTTCTGACCCAACTTAGGAGACCTCCTCGTCAACTACTACGGTGATGTGGCTGTTGCGCCGGATGATTCGTGTGATGCGCCCGCGCGCCCGCGCTCTGAATCGCTTCGTGCGCGGCCCTTCGTTCGCATAAATCTCCGTTATGCGTAAGTCGGCGGGATTCGCCATCAACTCGTTCTCTGCGTTCGCCGCCGCCGACTGCACAACCTTCGCAACACTCGCTGCGATTGGCGACGGCAGAAAGCGAAGCGCGTTCAGCGCCTCTTCCACATTCATGCCCCGAATCATGTCAATGATGGGTTTAATCTTCTTCACGGAATAGCCCGTGTCTTTTGCTACTGCGCTAACCGGCATCTATCGTGTCCATCCTGTTAATCCATGTGAGTCCAGTGGGGAAAGGAGAGGAATCCTCTACCGCGCCCGTGTAGTTCGCTCCGACCGGGAGATATGACCCCTGAAAGTCCGTGTGGGTGCGAACTCTCCCAGCTTGTGTCCTACCATATTCTCTGTGATGAAAAGCGGAACATGGCGGCGACCGTCATGCACGGCAATCGTAAGCCCCAACATGTCGGGCATTATCGTGGACGCCCTAGACCATGTGCGAATCACTGTGCGGCTGCGGCTGTTCTGCGCCGACGTCACCTTCTTCGCCAGTTTCGGATGCACATACGGCCCCTTCTTGGTTGACCTGGACATATTCTTACCCTTGCGTATTCGCGGTTCTTGATGTACCGCCTATTAGGCTTCGTTCGTGATGAGTTTGTCGAAGGACCATGTTCAATCATCAGCGCACAGCGCACATCCTTGAGATATGGCGCTGACGCTTGATTTGCCCCAATTACCTTTGCCCCCTGCGCCGCACGATGAATTTGTCGGACGGCTTCTTCCTCTTACGCGTCCTGTACCCAAGCGCAGGCTTGCCCCATGGAGTCTTCGGTCCCGGCATGCCGATAGGCGAGCGCCCCTCGCCGCCGCCGTGCGGATGGTCGCGCGGCGACATCACGGACCCGCGTACTTCTGGACGCCAACCCATGTTGCGCTTGCGTCCTGCCTTACCCAGCTTTACGTTCTTGTGATCCAGGTTGCTCACCTGTCCGACGGTCGCCATGCATTCGCTCAGCACATTCCGCATCTCACCGGACGGTAGGCGCAGCAGTGCATACCTGCCTTCCTTCGCCAGCAGCTGGGCCGAACCGCCCGCGCTCCGCACCATCTGGCCGCCTCTGCCCACCTTCATCTCGATGTTGTGGACCTGCGTACCCTCTCGGATAGCGCGCAGCGGAAGCGCATTGCCCACGCGTTGCTCTGCGTTCTCACCCGACTCAACCTTATCTCCGACCGTCAGCCCATCCGGCGCGAGTATGTAGCGCCAGTCGCCATCCGGGTACTTGATAAGCGCTATGCGGGCGGACCTGTTCGGGTCGTACTCGATTGAAGTTACTTCGCCCGGTATGCCGTGCTTGTCTCGCTTGAAGTCGATCACACGGTAGCGCCGCTTGTGTCCGCCACCCCGGTGGCGCACGGTAATGCGACCCGCAGAGTTACGCCCGGCGTTCTTTTTCATCGGTCGCACAAGCGACTTCTTGGGCTTGCGCGTAGTTATATCGTCCGAAGTGGACAGTACCGCGCCGCGCTGTCCCGGAGTTCTTGGCTTTAGTGCTCTTAGCGGCATGCTACACGCCCTCGTCTATACGCCTTCAAATATGGTTATGGAATCGCCGGGCGCAAGCGTTACTATCGCCTTCTTTATCGCCTTTTTCTGCGAAAAGCGAGGCCCATAGCGCTTCGTCTTGCCCTTCCTGTTCATCGTATTGACCTTTGTAACCGTAACGCCGAAGGCTTCCTGCACAGCCCATTTTATCTGATGCTTGGTAGCGGTCTTAGCCACCTCGAACACATACCGTCCTTCATCCTGAAGGTCTGTGCTCTTCTCGGTAATTACGGGCTTTCTCAAAATCTCGAAGGGATGCAAGTCCATTACTCTTCCTCCCCTTCATCTACGGTGACTGCGATGGCATCCCGCTTTATGCGAACAAACTCGCCGCCCCAAATCTCCTCTGCCTTCCTAACAGCATCGACGGTCATGACCACCTTGTTTGCGTTCAGCAAGTCCACTGTATTCAGCAGTGACACCGGCAGCGTCCGCACCCTGGGTATATTTCTCGCAGCGCGCACCACATCATCGGTAATCGTTTCACCGACCAGCAGCGCCGAAGAATTCACTTCCAGCGCTCTGAGCGCCTGCGCCATATGCTTCGTTTTGGCTTCCGCAATCTCCAGCTTATCCAGCACCACCAACTGCTGCTCCCTTGCCTTGACTGAGAGAACAATCTTGACTGCCTGGCGTTTCATTCGCTTCGGAGTGCGTTGCCTGTAACTCCGTGGTGTTGGGCCAAACACGATTCCTCCTCCGCGCCATTGTGGCGAGCGAATCGAACCCTGGCGCGCGCGTCCCGTGTACTTCTGTGGCCTCGGTTTTGCGCCGCCTCCCGCCACCTCTGAACGCGTCTTCACCTTCGCAGTGCCCTGACGCTTGTTCGCCAGCTGTCCAACCATCACTTGATGAACCAACGCGGAGTTCATAGGCGCGTCGAATACATCGTCCAGCACCTCAACGCTGTCAACAACAGCGCCGCTCATATTCCTTACGTCTAGCTTCACGACTTCTTCCTTTTGCCAGCTTTTCTCACAATAACAAGTCCGTTGCGAGCGCCAGGCACCGTGCCTCTCACAAGCAGCAGGTTACGCTCCGCATCCGCAAGCACGACCTCAAGTCCTCTGGAGGTAACCCTCTCGTCACCCATATGCCCCGCCATACGCAGCCCCTTGATCACCCGCCCCGGCGTGCTGCCGGCGCCGACTGACCCGGGCGCTCTGTGCCGGTCAGACTGACCGTGCGTCTTGGGGCCTCCTCGGAAGTTGTACCGTCGCACTCCGCCCGCAAAGCCGCGCCCTTTTGACTTGCCCGTAACCTCAATAGGCTCGCCCGCCTCGAAGACGCTTGCGTCCAGGGTCTGTCCGACTTCCACCTCGCCGACATCATCTACGCCCACTTCTCGCAGGTGGCGGAACAGTTGCTGCCCGCTTCGCTTCAGATGTCCTGCGCGAGGCTTGTTCAGGCGCTTCACCGGCTCAAAGCCGAGCTGCACGCCCTCATAGCCGTCGCTATCGACTGTCTTGATCTGCGTTACCGTGCAAGGCCCCACTTCCAGGGCGGTAACGCAGTCTGCGCGCCCGTCCTCGTGGAAGACCTGCGTCGTGCCTATCTTCTTGCCTATCAGTGCATGAACTGTCATTGCCGTTCTCTTTATCTAAAGGGTAGGACTTATAACCCACCCCTCCTGCCTGTCATTTTCAGCTAGAGCTTGATCGATATATCAACGCCCGCCGGCACATTCAATCGTGTCAGCGAGTCGATCGTCTTCGACGTCGGCTCCAGTATGTCGATGAGCCGGTTATGCGTTCGCAGTTCGAAATGCTCCCGCGAGTTCTTGTCGATGTGCGGACCGCGTATCACGCAGAAGCGCTTGATCGCCGTCGGCAGTGGCACGGGACCGGAAACGCGCGCGCCCGTGCGCTCGGCAGCCTCGACAATCTGCCCCGCAGACTGATCGAGCAGCCTGTGGTCGAATGCCTTCAGTATGATGCGTATCTTTTGGCTGTTGGCTGTAACCATAACTATGCTCTTCGTCCCTGCTTTCAATGTCCCTTCCCCCACAATGTGGAGAAGTTAGGATGAGGATCAATTCCACATCCCGCAAATTTCCGTCATCCCTTGGCTACATCGCCAGTACGCCTTCCGGAGCAGGCTCGTAATTGTCGAACTCCATA
>JAGGDZ010000164.1 GCA_024648655.1 Chloroflexota bacterium
GCCGCGGAGCCGCCCGCCTGCTCACGGCTGCGCTCCGGTATGAGTGGGTCATCTCGAATTGCCGGTGGAACAGCCCCTTCAATCATCCCGACGATATGCACCACATCGAAGTTCATTGCGGCAGCATGCCTGAACGGTGCGACAAAAACGCCCTGCCCGATCAAACCCAGATGGCCGACGGACACTTGCAGGGCATCGTGCAGAGCGCGGCGGAACACGTCGGACGTCGGATTCGGCGAGATTTCGTCCGCTGCCTGCAACTCTTTGAGGATGCGCTCGATTCGGTCGTAGGCTCGCTTCTCCAAGTCCGGCAGGCTGTCGTAGTCCGCGAGGTATTGGTCCAACAGTCGTTTAGCCCATTTGGACCATTCCTTCCAAGAGGCGTCTTCAAGCGGTGCAGACGCCTCTATAAGATTTGCAATAAAGAACTGTAGATGCCGCGCCACTTCTGCATCCGCGCGGATACGGAATATGCGTGACTCGTAGATCTCCCCCTGCTCCGCCCATTTTTCAGCATCTTCCAACTGCTGGTCAATGAACCGATTGAGGCGCAGTTCCCAGTTCTCCGCGCCACGTACGACATTAGCCTTCTTGGAAATTGTGTCCCACTGAGTGGGGTTGAAGAATGCAGTATCTATGTTGGGGGACTTGAGTGGGCTGCCGGTTAGCCACGCCATCACAGTATCCCGCGCGAAGTCGGCTTCGTGCAGTCCCAGCAGCCCAGTGAGTGCGCTGCCCACAGCGGTGTTGGCGAGAGACGAGGTGTTTGCGCCTGCGACGGGTATGCCGGCGAGCGTAAATTCCTCGCGTATTAGGGTAGCATAGGGGGCTTCCTTACGGTACAGCACTGCCATGCGATGGAATGGAGTGCCACTCTCAGCGCGCTGCATGATGCGGCGAATGACCCACCTCAGTTCCTGGTGCGCGTCCGGTGCAACGAGCATATGCGTGTTATCATCACCCGCATGCGCGTCTGAGTTGTCGGGGCTGGCGGGCCGGTGAAGATAAGGTTGCAACCTGCTTTCCATGGATAGTGTGGACCTGTCGGCATGCTCATCGCCCGTAAGTCCAAGCAGCACTGAGCATCTGCCCGCTTGAGCGAGTGCCTGAACCAGCGAAGTCTGCGACGGCGTAAGCCCGCGCATGCGATAGAAAACTATGACGCCGAGATCGTCCAGTCCATGGGTGTTGCCGCTTTCTACGGCTCTCGTGGCAGCTTCCGCCAAGTCTTCGTCGTCATAAAACTCGGCAACGTGCTCGCGGTAGTCGTGGTAGAGTGCGACTGTCTCTTGACGCAAGCCGCCCTGTGCCGCGAGGCTATCGAGCGTGCCTTCGGTGGCATGCCGCAGCTGCCGGAATGTATTGCGTAAGCTCATGTGCGTGGAAGGATGGTCACGCAGAGATTCAAGCATGCCTGTTGCTTGAGAGGCGACCTCACGGACTGCTGCGTTCTCTATTATGGATGTGAGGGGGCGCTTGTCTTGAGCGGAGAATGAAGGCGCGCCAAGCAACTCCGCAAGACGCGCGGCAACCAAGAACCGCACGTTCGCAATGCCTGATAATCCTAGCCTATGACGTATAGAGAGGAGAGCATAGTTGCTGGGCGCAACTACGGTTATTGGACGCAGGGGGTCGCCGTCTTGGACCTGCCTTATGAATGCCAGCAGTTTGTCTGCGTCATATGGCGTCAGCCGGGTGGTCCGGAGGACCATGTTGGCGGTCAATTTTCCGCCTCCGTCTTTACGTCCCGAATCGTCTTCGGAACTGACTTCATAGCCATCCGTTCACTCCTTCGAATAATACGACGACTCCGGGGACTATAGGAATTCTTCCGTCCGTCGTCGTTCTGCGCATGGCTTCGTCTATGGCTTCGTCCCGTATATGCTACCATTGTCGGGCAGTGTTGTGGAAAGGGGATTCCTCGTTGCAGGCGCACAGCAACAGGTTGATGTCAGATGCATTCTCAATATGTGTGGGCGCTGGAAAAAAATGGGTGGCGCATTAGCCGCGTGGTTCTCGTCTGCGCGGAAATGATGAATATGAACACCAACACATACTAAAAATATCGATTCGAGAGAGACAGAAATATGAAAATACTGGGTATAGAGACTTCGTGTGATGAGACTGCGGCGGCGGTGATTGAGGACGGCGAGTACATTCACTCGAATGTGGTGGCTTCGCAGGCTACGCTGCACGCGCAGTATGGGGGCATTGTTCCTGAGATTGCGTCTCGGCAGCACATGATTACGATTGTTCCGGTGATCCGTCAGGCGCTCGACGAGGCATCGATGGAAGCTCATGAACTGGACGGCGTGGCGGTTACGCATGGGCCGGGGCTTGCGGGCGCATTACTCATCGGTGTGAATGCGGCGAAGGGGTTCTCACTTGCCAACGAACTGCCTTTCATCGGTCTGAATCATCTTGAAGGTCATATCTATGCGGCATGGCTGGAGGATGGAGTGAATCCTGAGGAGTCGCCGGGCTTTCCGCTGATGTGCCTGATTGCATCGGGAGGGCATACCGACCTGATTCTCATGAAGGGGCATGGCGACTACACGCTTATCGCGCGAACTCGCGACGATGCGGCCGGCGAGGCGTTCGACAAGGCGGCGCGCGCATTGGGGCTTGGCTTTCCCGGAGGGCCTGAGATACAGCGAGTAGCTGAGCACAGCATCGGAGGGGAGCCGCGCTTCCCGCGCCCAGTCGTTCGGAATTCGCTCGATTTCAGTTTTAGCGGCTTGAAGACGGCTGTTGCACGCCGTGCCGAAGAGTATGGGATATACCCGCCATCAAAGGAAGCGCCGCCCGATCTACAGCAAGTGGCGAATGTTGCCGATGCATTTCAGGAGGCGGTGGTTGATTGCATGGTGCAGCGTACTATCCAGGCGGCAAAGCATTACTCAGTTAAGGGTGTGATACTCGGCGGAGGTGTAGCGGCTAACAGCCACTTACGACAGGAGATGCATAAGCATGTACCGATCGAGGTAATTGTGCCTCGTCCCGGTCTATGTACTGACAACGGCGCAATGATGGGCGCGGCGGGCTTCTTTCATTTCAGAGATGGGCATTTCCGGGACGGTGTGCGCTCGCAGTGGGATGTGGATGTTGTGCCGAGTCTTCGACTGGGTTAATTCAATTCGATGTACGGGATGTCGAGAACTTTTCACCCCCGCCTTACCTTTCACCATCAAATCACCATTCACCATCACAGGGGCAAGGGAGCCGTTAGCGTGGCGAGAATGACTGGGCGTGGTGCGGCTTGCTTCGCTCTTCCTTTAGCTCGAAGAGTCGTGTAATCAGCGCATCCAGGCCTGCTTGGTTGCCGTTTCCCGGCAATCGGCATTGAATGTCTGCGCCGCTTGCCTTGAACGAGAGGATGTGCCCTCCGCGGGATGTCAGCCGGTCGAAGATGAGATAGACACCCATCAGAGATACAATCGCTGCGACGGCAATTGCAATCGTTTGGTTGTCGATGATGAAGCGCCAGAGCACGAAAGATACGAAGAAAGCCAGCGCTGCCCAAATAAATGAACTGTAACCTCCGGGCGACTGACGCGTTATTTCCACGATGCCGACATCTTCGATTGCGGCAGCGGCTATTCGCCGATTCACCGCTGAGCCGCTGATGTGGACGATTCTCCTGTCTGTCAGGAGGATGACATCGCC
>JAGGDZ010000257.1 GCA_024648655.1 Chloroflexota bacterium
GTTTATTGATATTAGACCTCGTACCCCAGTCACTCCAATTCGCGCAGATAAAAGGTCATCGATTGCAGCGACAGCACCGGGTCTATGTTCCGCACGACAATGTTCATCGGAACCTTCGCGGCGACCGGCGCATAGTTCAAGATGCCCTTGATGTCGTTATCTATCAGGGTGTCTATGACGTTCTGAGCCTGCTGCGCGGGAACGGCGACGATGCCGATGCTAATCTTCTTGTCTATGACTGTGTCGCTTAGCTCTGACATCGGCTGCACATTGAACTCGCCGATGGTATTGCCCACCTGCGCCCGGTCCCCGTCAAACGCCGCCACAATACGGAAGTTCTCCCGGTAGAAGCCCGGGTAGTTGATTATTGCCCTGCCGAGCCTTCCCACTCCAACTAGGCATGCGCGCCACTCGCGGTCAAGTCCCAGAATTTCCTGCAGCTCGTGCAGGAGGAATCGCACATCGTAGCCCCTGCCTTGCTTCCCAAAGCGCCCGAAGTAGCTCAGGTCCTTGCGAATCTGCGCCGGCGTCATCTGCAACAGGCTGCCGAGCTGCTGCGAACTGACCACATCTATCGATTCAGACATCAGCTGTGACAGCGCTCTCACATACAGCGGAAGCCGCAGGACCACTACTTCAGGAACTTCCACAGAGTCCGTTGACATCAGAACTTTCCCTTCTGGTTATTCCGAATTGGACTGCTTCACACTTTGTGGAAAATGGCACAAAGTGATAGAAGTATTCTATAATCCTACCCTTATTTCGTCAAACCTCATGCAACCCATATACCCTCATAACGGAGTGGTGTTAGCATCTCAGGCACCGAAAACGCTTGGGTTCATGTTGACAGGCACGGGCTGGATTGTTAAAGTTGACGCTAGTATGCCGCAATGCGCTTTCGACATTATATGCGCCTGTATGAACGACCATTAAGGGGTCGGCAAGCAGGCCTTGCCGAATAAGATAGACGCCCCGCTCAAAGGAACAGAGCGGGGTTTTTGTTTGATGCGGAATGAGTCCCGCTACATACTTAGTACACTTACTCAATCTCGGAAGGAGAGCGAAGATAATGACCCAGACGGAATGGAAGCCTCGAGCCAAAAGCGTTATCGAGATACTTCCGGAAGAAATCAGCGACTTTGAAACGCAGGTAGCCCGCTTCAGAGCGGGCGAATGGTCGGAGACCGATTTCATGGCTTTCCGCCTGCGGCAGGGCGTCTATGGCCAGCGCCAGCCGGACGCACAGATGTTCCGCATCAAGTGCCCATTCGGTGGCGTGAATGCGGACCAGCTCGATGCGCTTGGAGTGCTTGCCGAAAGGTACGCTCCCTTGAATAAGGGGCATGTGACAACACGGGAGAACTTCCAGTTCCATCACATCAAACTCGACGACGGTGCCGCCATCATGCGGCTAATCGGCGATGTTGGCCTGAGCACCCGCGAGGCTTGTGGCAACACCGTGCGCAACGTAACCGGTTGCGCGGCAGCGGGAGTATGCATGAACGAGCCGTTCGATGTAACTCCCTATGCGGCAGCTTACGCCCGCTACTTTGTACGCCATCCATTCAGCCAGTCACTGCCGCGCAAGGTCAAGAGCGCGTTCTCCGGCTGCGACAACGACTGCGCCATCACACCCATTCACGATGTCGGCTTTCTGCCGCGCATCCAGGACGGCAAGAAGGGCTTCAAGATGGTTGTTGGCGGCGGCACCTCCATCATGCCGCGCATCGCGCCCACGCTCTACGAATTCGTCCCTGTCGAAGACTATCTGAAGATGACCGAGGCGCTGCTTCGCATCTTCCATCGCACAAACGAACTGCGCCGCAACCGCATGAAGGCGCGCATCAAGTTCTACATCGCGCGCATCGGAATCGACGAGTTCCGCAAGGAAATCGAAGAGGAGATCCAGCAGGGCTGGGCGCAGCGCTCGTTTGATCCGGCTGATCTGATGTTCGTCGAGGACGAGTCGTTGGACGCGCCGCCGCTCGATGGCGACTACGCGGCAGTCGGCAGCGATCCTGAGTTCGAGCGCTGGGTGAACACCAACGTCGAGTCGCAACGTCAGGCAGGCTACAAGGTCGTCACGGTCAAGCTGCCTCTCGGTGACATCAACGCGCGGCAGTTCCACCAGCTCGCCGACATGTCGCGCAAGTACGCCGGCGGTCGCGCGCGCATCACGCACCAGCAGAACCTTGCCTTCCGCTGGGTGCCTGAGAATGCGCTCTATGAAGTCTGGCAACGCCTGAGCGACATCGGCTTCGGCGAATCAGGCGCGCACGAGATTACGGACATCGTATCTTGCCCAGGCACCGACAGCTGCAAGCTGG
>JAGGDZ010000512.1 GCA_024648655.1 Chloroflexota bacterium
TGATGAATATGTCCTTCGGATCGTGCGTGCCGGCAAGCACGCCAGACAGCAGGATGCGATTGTAGTTACCGTACGGCTCCTCGCCGAACACGGTGATGTCGTACCGGTCTTGCCCGCCCAGCGACAGGACCTCCTCCACGAACCGCGCACCGGCCATGCCATTACCCACGACTACCAACTTCTGCTTTTCAACCATTTCAGACCCCTATGTGCTTGTCTTGTCTATCCTGCCTATGGACGCAATTGATTCTCAGTCCATCGCCTCGATCATCGCGCCGCACACCTTGAACTCAGGCATCCTGCTCGTCGGGTCGAGCGCCGCGTTCGTCAGCCTGTTCGCTGCTCGCTTCCCACCCCAGTGGAATGGCACGAACAGCGTATCCTCGCGGATGTTGGCAGTGACTCGCACTCTGAACTCGGCGTCGCCGCGCCGCGTGCTAATGCGAGACATTCCGCCGTTCAGCAGCCCGTACACACGCGCCGTTGTGGGATGCACTTCGACAATCGCCTCGGGTGCCATCCCCACCAGTTCATCAACACGCCGAGTCTGCGTGCCGGACTGGTACTGTGCCAGCAGCCTTCCGGTCGTCAGGAACAGCGGGAACATCGAGTCCGGCGGGTCGGCGGGCTGTTGTTGCCGAACCGCGGTGAAGCTCGCTCTGCCGCTCGGCGTGGCGAAACGCTCAGTAAACAGGCGCGGCGTTCCCGGATGTCCCGGGCTTGAACACGGCCAGAAGATTCCCTGATTCTCTTCGATCTTCTCGTAAGTGATTCCAGAATAGTCGGCAGGGCCACCCGCGCTTGCCCGGCCAAGCTCGTCGAACACTTCCTCCGCGCTTTCGTATCTGAAGTATTCGCCCCTGCCCAAGCGATCGGCGAGTCCGCATATCACCTCCATGTCGTCGCGAACGCCGTCGGGCGGGTCGTAGGCGCGCTTCCGCCTGATGACGCGGCCTTCCAGGTTCGTCATCGTGCCCTCTTCTTCCGCCCACTGCGCCGACGGCAGTACAACGTCCGCCAGCTCTGCAGTCTCCGACAGGAAGAAGTCCGACACCACCAGAAAGTCAAGCGACTTCAGTCTCTGCTCCACGTGCGTTACGTTTGGAGCCGACACGACGACATTGGACCCAAGCACCAGCAGTGAGCGCACGCCGCCTTCCTGTCCCAGTGAGTCGAGCAGTTCGTAAGCCGACTTGCCGGGTGCCGGAAGCGTATCCGGTGCGATGCCCCACACAGATGCGACATGTTCACGCGCAGCCGGATCGTCGATCTTGCGATAGCCAGGCAGCTGGTCAGCCTTCTGCCCGTGCTCCCTGCCGCCCTGTCCGTTCCCCTGTCCCGTCAGGCAACCGTACCCGCTGTCCGGCTTGCCCACAAGCCCCAGCGCCAGCGCGATGTTGATGAACGACAGAGTGTTGTTCACTCCCTGCGCCTGCTGCTCCGTGCCGCGCGCCGTCAGCACCATCGCGGAGCGCGCCTCGCCCAGCAGGTGCGCCGCCTTCACGAGGTACGCCTCCGACACTCCGGTAATTCTCTCAACCCGCTCAGGCCAGTAAGTAGAGAGCGTTCCGCGCACCGCCGCGAAGCCCTCTGTCCGCGCTTCGATGTAGTTCGTGTCTATCAGCCCGTCGCGCACCAATATGTGCAGGATTCCGTTCGCAAGTGCGGTGTCCGTCCCCGGAGTGAGCCGCAGGTGCAGATCAGCCCTCCGCGCAGTTACA
>JAGGDZ010000102.1 GCA_024648655.1 Chloroflexota bacterium
GTTGCGGCTGACGCAGTGGGTATGGAGTGGTGATGACGGACTGTCGCTTGGTGAGTTGGCGGCGGCGTAGTCGTCCGGGTCTGAAATCGTAGGCTGCCGTGTCTTTCTGGCTCCGTCCAAAACTCCACACCGTACTTGGGACGGTTACCGGTTACGAATTTGGTTGACAGCGAATTCTGGTTGTGATAGTGTAGTATGATAGTCAAAATATGTGCTTCTTCACCATCGCGTACTCTCGATTGCAGACATGCCACCTCAGTCGAGGTGCGTCCTTTTTGTCCCCACGCAGTTTCCCTCGTAGTGTGGGGCCATCGTCCCAGTCATTGACGACTAAACATTAACTTTAGCCATCACAGACAGACGAAAACAAGCAAGTAATTACCGTTGCAAGGCAGTTCAGCCAAGCTACCAAAAAGCCATCACTTTGCTCAGGAGCGTGAGTGTATGACCTTATCTATTGCGAAACCAGCTACGAATACCAATTCCACAAATGGACATGGCGCAGAAGACAGCAAGCGTTCATACGCGGCGACATCCACCGTGCTTGATGTGCCTAATCTCATACAGGTGCAGATAGATTCTTTCGAGTGGTTCAAATCGGACGGTCTGAAGGACTTGTTCGAGGAGATTTCGCCGATAGAGGACTCGCCGGGAGCTCGGTTCGAGCTTTCTCTGGGGGACCATTACTTTGAGGATCCCAAGTACACTGAGGACGAGTGCCGCGAGAAGGAAATCACGTATTCAGCGCCGCTGTATGTGACGGTTACGCTGGAGATAAAGGCGTCCGGCACGGGGCACGGCGAAATCAAGGAACAGACATTGTTCATCGGCGACATACCGATGATGACGAGCAATGGGACGTTTGTTATCAATGGCGCAGAGCGCGTTGTTGTGAGCCAGCTTGTACGTTCGCCGGGTGTGTATTTCACGACTACGCCGGATACGAACACGGGGCGCGGGCTGGCGTCGGCGAAGTTGATACCGTATCGCGGGGCGTGGATGGAGTTCGAGACTTCGAGCCGAGATGTGATATCGGTGAAAGTTGACCGAAAGCGGAAGACGCCGGTCAGCACTCTGCTGCGCGCGATGGGATATGCTACGAACGAGCAACTGACCGAGATGTTCTCGGATGTGGACGTGAATCCTGAGCATGAGTACATTCGCACCACGATCGACAGGGACGGGGCGGTTACGAATGAAGAAGAGGCGCTTCTGGAGTTCTACCGCAGGCTGAGGCCGGGCGAGCCGACGAGCCTTGACAACGCAAGGGACCTAATCCAAAACCTGTTCTACAACGAGAGGCGCTATGACCTTGGACGCGTAGGTCGATACAAGCTGAACCGCAGTCTTGAAAGAGACCCGGCGAATACGGTTCGCACGCTGGAGGCGGAGGACATCATCACGCTGCTGAAGCAGATGATCCGCATCAACAACGGCGAAGTTACTCCTGATGACATCGACCATCTGGGCAATAGGCGAGTGCGCGCGGTGGGCGAGCTGATACAGAACCAGGTGCGCGTTGGCTTGCTGCGAATGGAGCGGGTCATCAAGGAGCGGATGACAACGCAGATCGACCCGGCTACGACTACGCCCGCGGCGCTGATAAACATCAGGCCGGTTGTGGCGGCGGTGCGGGAGTTCTTCGGCGGATCGCAGCTGTCTCAATTTATGGACCAGACGA
>JAGGDZ010000200.1 GCA_024648655.1 Chloroflexota bacterium
TACCCGTTGGCGTCGAGTCCGGTCGTGAACTGCTGTTGTCGCACCCAAGCGCTATGAATGTCGGTGGTCTGGTCGCGAGGCTGGTCCAGGTTGCTAAGAAAGAGATAGGAGCTTTGGCCGGGGAGCAATGGTTCAACCGGACTGGTCTGTGCGCTGACGGGTTGACCGCCCATCGAACCCACTAAAAGCACGGTGAGAAGGAGAACGCCGACAAGCGCCAAGGAGAGGAATCGGGAGCTCGGGAAGCGCCTTGCGCGCGGGTTATACCTGGGACGCCGCCCTTTAACTGCCAAAAGTGAGGGGCAGGGGGGATGAATTAACGTCCGCTTATGGATGCGTCGGACTCGGGCCGTGGCGGGAGCCCCCAGCTGCTTCACGGCACGAAGGCCGTTGTCGTCTATACTTGCCTCGTTGTTCACAACAATGTCACCCTTTCTTGCTTTGTTTCGGTCCTAGCTTAGGGTAAAAATACAACAACGGCTTGTATATCTTTAGCATAGAGCATACTACACATCTAGCGTAGGTATGTCAACTGTATGTATTGTGTAATGTAAAAGTTATTTCAGATAATCACCACCTATGAGACATCAGTGTTTCAAAAAATACATTTGAATAAGCATCGTTGTCTTACAAAAGTGTTATCGGGAGAGTACATTAGGAGAAGCAGGAAGAAGGAGTACACTGGGGCGATGAAGAGTCGCTATCTTGGAGCGGGAAGGACTCAGAAGGGACAACTTTTGGGACGAGTTCGTGGAAGTGCCAGGCTATCACCGCAAGTCGGCGGCGCTCAACTCCATCGTACCCGGACTGTGCGTTAGCTTCCTCGAAATTGCGCGGGCACTCGGTAAGTAATTTGACACTATTTCGGCGTAGTGCTACATTTAACAGTGCTGGCAGTCGCGCCTTGCATCTGCCAACCTTGCATCAGATGGGAGTGTCTATCTTGCCTGCATACGACTACAAGTGCAACAGTTGCGGTCATCGTTTCGAGGAGCGCCAGAGCTTCTATGCCGATCCGGTGGCGAATTGCCCGGTATGTCAAAGCGAAGCCAGTCGTCAGTTCGTAGCCGTGCCCATCGTCTTCAAGGGCAGCGGCTTTTATGTGAACGACTATGGCAAAAGCAGCAGCTACACCAGCACAAAGTCCGAGACGAACGGCGCTTCCTCCGACTCGGGCAAGAGCGATGGGTCCTCATCTAAGGCTAAGGCAAAGAGCGGCTCATCCGAATCTGACGAGTAAGACTTGCGCGCCCTCGTCCAGCGCGTGTCACACGCGGCAGTTTCGGTGGAAGACGAAGTCACCGGCAGTGAAGTCACCGGCAGTATAGATGCGGGCTTGGTCGTCTTCATTGGGGTGCACGAAGACGACGATAGCGAAGATGCCTCGTACATCGTCAACAAGACCGTAAATCTACGCATTTTCAGCGACGACGCGGGCAGATTCGACCTGTCCGCACTCGACACAGCCGCCGACCTTCTCGTAATCAGCCAGTTCACCCTCTACGGCGAAACACGCCGGGGTCGCCGTCCCAGCTTCAGCCAAGCCATGCACCCTGAGCCTGCTACGAAGCTGTTCGATCTCACCTTGCAACAGTTCGAGCAGACCGGTCTGAAAGTGCAAACCGGGAAATTTCAAGCGCGCATGCTGGTCTCCCTCCATAACGATGGCCCCGTAACTATTATGATAGACTCCGCCGACAGACAAAGACCGAGACGGAGCTGATTAGCGCGGCGACCAAAACCCCATAATCCCTTCAGCGATTACATGAGCTTCAGCCACCGGCTCCACATCTACCACAACGATGTGGAAAGAGGCATGACCCGGATGCTTGTTTGCGGAAGCCGTCACTGAGTCTGTCAGCAGGTCCCCGGCGAACACGATACTCGCGCTGTCAGGCGACCAGATGGAATGCGAGTACGCATACTGGTCGAAGAACTGGAACATCGTCAACTGCTCTGCCGAGGGCACAAAGTCCACCAGTCTCATACGTTCGTTAGTTTCCACATCGTACAGCGCCCAGCTAAGCGCATTCCGTATTTCGGAAAGAGTAACGAACGCAATCTTCGTGCCGTCGGGTGACCAGAAAAACGCAAGCACCGGCAGGTCAAGCTCGACAACACCTTCAGTCGAATCTGCCGGCACAATCGCGATTCCGTTATAGGCGGGCAGTGCGGTATCTTGATACCTGAAATACTGCGACGCCTCAGCCACCGCCAGATGCTCACCATCGCGCGACCATAGAAATGCCGCCTCTCCTTCCACCCTTCGCAGCGGCGTGATGGACTTCACTGTTACACCATCGAGACGCACGCTGGAAACGCTGGCGCTCAACGCAGACGGCTGGTTCCTGAGCGTAAGCGTACCGTCTAAAGGATTGAACGCCGGAACACGGTATCCAATAGCCCTGATGTCAATGGGCTGTTCGTTTAGCTCATCATCGACGGCTACCAAAAAATGATCCGCGCCACGGTGAACGGCAAGCACAGATGTATCGATCGACCACGACATCCATAAAGGACCGTCGTCAAGCAGACGCTGAGCCCCCGGATCGTCACTCAAGTCGTCTATGAACAGACTCAGGCCGCCGCCCTTTATGGCTATAAACGCCAATCGTTCCCCTAGAGGCGACCAAAGCGGATAGTGGACGACCCCTTGTGCCAGAAGTCCAACCTCGCCCGGGTCGCTGGCATACAACACACGGCTCGTGCCTCCGGACAGGTTAGAGGCATAGAGGTTCAGTTGCAGTTCTTCGCCTTGCTGCACGACGCCGGAATACACAAGCGTGTCCCCATTGGGCGACCAGGTTGGCCAAGTGAAGAAGCCTTCGACGTCGGGAGTAATCCGATTAACCTGCAAGCCGTTCGGTCTCATTGTCATCACTTCGCCGTCCACACTGACAAACGCGATTAGATCGACGCCGGGATCGGCAGCCGGGCGCAGTAAGGAGATGAAGGCAGCGCTCACGAGCATGAGGATGAGCACGATTGCGCCCAGAAGAAGTCTAGCCAAATTCAGACGCTCACGAAGTGAAGTTGAGGCTGATGTCGAGGTCCTTCGCAGAGTGTGTCAGCGCGCCCACGGATATCAGATCAACACCTGATGCAGCGGCAGCGCGGACAGTCCTCAGTGTGATATTGCCGGAAGCCTCTGTCACCGCTCTACCCTCGGCCATCCGCACCGCAATTGCCATATCCTCCGGGCACATGTTGTCCAGCAGCAGGATTTTCGCCCCCGCATCCAGCGCTTCCTCTACCTGCGAGAGGTCTTCAACCTCGACTTCGACATTGATAGTATGCGATTTCTCGCTGTTCGCTTTACGGACAACATCACCAAGGGTCATCCCTGCGTCTTTCAGAGCATTGATGTGGTTGTCTTTGATTAAGATGCCGTCGCCGAGGTTCTGACGATGATTGTAGCCGCCCC
>JAGGDZ010000127.1 GCA_024648655.1 Chloroflexota bacterium
CTGTGGAACGTGTATCACCTTCGCTTATCGTATTCGTTGCTATCAGACCAAGAGCACCATCCCTTCTCAATAGATTGAACGCGCGCCGGAAGAAATGCGCCACCAAGTCAGAGTTGCCATGGCTTTCCTGGTGCATTTCCTTCAGCCAGTCCAGGTAGCCGTCAGCGTTTGAGTTCGAGACAGAGTTCTTGCCCGCAAATGGTGGATTGCCGACGATGACATCGAATCCGGGGTTGCGTCGCCCGAAGACCTCCGGAAACTCAAGCTCCCAATAGAAGGGTTCTACCGTGCGTTGAAATTCGTGCAGCGACGGGTTGATGTCGTCCAGTCCGCCTCGAATTATCAAGTCAGCATACTCTTGACGCCGTTGCTCGCGCTCCCTTGGCTTGCTCTTCTCGAAGTATGCCGAGAGTATAATGTCTCCGACTTTGCGAACGACCGCAAGCTCTCTTTCCACCGCATCCAAAATCGCGCGAAGCTCTTGCTCCGATGCGCTGTCGCCGCGCACTCGGATTCGCTGGCGCAACTTCGCTATCTTTTGCAGGTGCTTTCGTACGCTGACCGTTTCCGCTCCTAACTGAAGCGCGCCGGCGTCTCCCTTCCAGTGAAACTTCTCTATCTGCACAGGGTTAAGGCCAACAAGAGAGTCGCCGTGTCGCAGCGCGTGGTCGATGAACGTGAATTCATGGTCTTTTGCGAATGTAGCCAGCCAAAGTGACAGTCGGGCCAAGTCAATCGCCATTGAGTTCTTGTCAACTCCGAACAGGCATCTTTGTGCGACAAGGCGCATGGCTTGCGTAAGCTCGTCGTCGCCAGTGTGCATGTCGGCAGGCTTGCCGTGTATGTTCCACGCATCTACAAGCCTTGCAGCGAGCTGACGGCATGCCTCAACGAGGAACGCGCCGGAACCGGTCGCCGGGTCTAACACCTTTAATTCTAGGATTTCCTCCGGTCTCGGGTTATCGTCGAGGTTCTCAAGCACAGGGCGTAGTGCCTCGGATACAATCGGCTGGGTCAGAGAGCGGGGAGTGTAGTGGCTTCCGGTGCGGCGTCGCTCGTCCGTCGGTTGCAGTACCGGCATGCCCTCGGGCAAAATATCAGGAGCGGCGTCGCGGTCGACCTTCCGGTCAAGTGCAGCCACAATATCTGAAGGATCAGTCGCCTCGCTGAGTGCTTTGCCAGCCTGGCCTGTAAGTGATTGATCAGTCAGATCCCGTAGTGCTTTAGCTCTGCTACTACCACTCACTTCCAAGAGCGCATCAAGGTCAACTATCACTGCCGCACCAGTTCGCTTCGGAGAACGCACGCCAATAGAGCGGCCGGTTGTCAGCTCGACACGGAAGCCCATAATTGCTTCATACACGGACCCAATTTGCTCCACGTCTAGTGTCCTGTAAGACAGGCGCTCACCATCGAGCATCATGAGGTTCTGGAGAACGTTCCAGACGGTTGAATCGGGCACCATCGGAATCTGTTCTTCGCCAGTCTGTCGCTTTCCTTCAAGGAATGGGAACCGTTCGGGATCGAAAAGCCCACCCCTACGAGCGACAAAACGTAGCCCCGCGTGACCGCCCCCACCGTGTATCAATCTGAAGAGAGACAGCAACTGTGCCCAGGCGCCAAAGCGCTGGTCCATGGTATCCGGCCAAGCCGCCGCATCGCTGCGTAACCGTGAAAACAGACCGCCAAGAGAGTAATGCTGTTGGTAAACAGGATGGTCGGACATCATGCCGCGGTCTTCTGTATAGAGAACGAAAACCATTCTCATGAGCGCTGTGATGAGACCCCCGTACAGGTTGTCAGGATCCCGTCGGGCAAGTTCGGCGAGGTCATTTCCGCCACTTCTGGCATCCGCGGAGACAAATCCTCGGAGCAGTTCGTAGAGTGCGGCGAGCACCTGCTGCGAAAGCCTTGTAGAAACCTCAGCTTGAGCCTCTCGGCTCCTTTGGAGAAGCAAGGGCAATTTTCTGGCATCCGGTGCAACAAAGACTCTATAACCAGATAGCAGCATCTCAAATGCCGCGAGAATTGGCCGGCCAGCAGTCTGTGCCATCTCAGTGAAGTCAAAGGTGATATGCCCGGACGATTCGCCTTGCGGAGCATAGACAAGGCGAACACATTCGTCGTTGCTAAGGATGCCAATTGGAATCTCCGTTTCTCGCAAAAGGCGCTCAAAGCGCTCGTGTCTGCTGGCGCTCCAGCCGTCAGATGATTCGGGAGTACCATCGAGATCTACTCCCGGTTCTTCCTTTTGGATGAGCATCATCCACTTTGATTCCGAACCTGGAGGATTCCGCACAGCCCACGTCGCCGAAAGCACAACGTTCAATTCAAGGATGGACTTTTCCAATTCGTCCCTATGAGCGTCGGCATCTACGAAATCTTCATCTTCCCAATCCAGCCAGCCTACGAATAATTCCTTGAGGTCACGCGCTCGTTGGCGCGCAGCAAGGCCTTCCCCTAACTCCTCGATGAATTCGCGAAAGTCTCTCTGCCGTTGCGCGAAGTTCCTATCTGGGGTAAGTTGCTCACGCGCCAGCACCGCAGGCGCAACGACAAGGCCCACAGGCTGAACGAAGCCCAGCCATTCCTGATTCTGATAGATCAGACTTCTACTACTTCTGTCCACCATATATTATCCAGTCCTCGGCCACAGATACACCACACCCAAAGGGTCAATTCTGTGAGCATGAACTCTATAGGAGTCGGCGATCCGAAGAGGCTCAGTTTCCAACTCGATCTCGATCTCGTCCAATCGTCGGCTCCATGCTCGTCTGTCAGCTTCGTTCTGCCGAAGTTCTTCTTGAGTGAACCCTAATGTCAGTTGTCTGCCATCCGTGTTGAATTCGCCTTCGATGCGCTCGCGCTGACTCGTCAGAAGTTGCACCATGCTCATGCTCTCTTCATTAGCGCGTTCTGACAATAGTCTCTCGGCTTCTTCAAGTAGCGTCTTGCAGCGGGTCTCAAGGTGGGGACGGAGGTCGGCGATGTCATCTTGTGCTGACGCTGAAATGCGTGCCCGCACCTGTTCGGGAACCGTAAACTGGCCAGCGTTGTTTAGTGCATCCTGAAACGAGGACAAGGTGATCTGCTCAGTCGTTTCGCTATATGGTGTGAGCGGCCCGTTACGTCTTGATGGTTCCAACCAGCGAGCGGTTATCGGCACAATTTCCTCGTGAAGACGAGCAGCTCCTGGTCCGTATACCGATAGCCGACCCAATAGAATTACACGAGGAACCGATTCTGGACTCGACGTCAAGCATGCCTTCGACAGATCATGGTGAATTAAGCCCTGTGATGTGAAGCGTCCTAGCAGTCGCTGCGCCACACGATGTTCAAGATGCATGTGAACGGCGCCCTGCCCGGCATTGCCGAATTCCTCAAAGATCAATGGCCGAATCTTAGCTCTCCTTCGCCATTCACTCAGCGACTCCCCTCGGTTTCGACGTTCGCGCAATGTATCAAGCGCCGCTATCCAACCGACATCCCGTGTTAATGCGTCTGAAGTCGCTGGAAATTCAAACATATCCGGGGCATCTTCTCTCGCTCCGTTTGCTACGACTTCAGGCTCTATGGCCGGGGCGCCGGCTAAACGCAAGCTCATCGAAAGAGTCTGCCGGAATTGCGGAGCAGTTATGCCTATTTGCTGACGAGAACGTTGGAGCCTATCCCGCAAGCCTTCCACTTCCCCTTTCAATTTCTCCTGGCGAGAACGAG
>JAGGDZ010000408.1 GCA_024648655.1 Chloroflexota bacterium
GGCTGTGGCCGACGCGCTCCCTAGCAGGAGAGCGTTAGTGCCAATCACTCGCGTGGGAATGTAGTCACTCACAACTCGCTAGAGTGCTTACCGCACAATGACGAAGTTCCTATTGACACAGGAAATCCGCTCTATTAGCGCGGTTGATGGTCCAGATTGCTCTTGATTTGGCCCCAAGAGATTCCTCTGTTATCCGACCGCCATATTCAGCGACGGCGACGGGACGCTCTGCGCTGCTGCGGACAATCACTGAAGTCTCGGCGCGGGTCCTGGCTGACCACATCTGGATAGTAGAGCGGCTGGTCCGCTTCGACTAGCATCCCATCTCCACGCATGATCTGGTTAGACGTTCGTGGCTTTATCCGACTCGGATACTGCTTGCGATATTGCGCACTTTCTCGCCTAGTCGACTCGATGGCTTCCGCAAAATCAAAGCCATCGAAGAGCACGGACTTGAGTCTCTCCAGTTCGGCAGCCGTCTCCTCTGCGGCGCGGCCTACCAGATTGCGCTGCTCGTCTGGATCGTCTATCAGATCGAAGGCCAAGTCCTCGTAGGTGTGGAACGCAATGTACTTGTAGCGCGGCGAGCGGATCATGCGGTATCCTTTGCCCAAGTTCTCGACGAGGGCGCCGGGACGTGCTGCCAGAGCCGGGCAGACATCGCCCCGCACCGCCGGCGTCAAGTCGATGCCGTCCAGATCGTCGATCAGGGACGCGTCGGTCAGGCCGCAAAGCGTGGGGAAGATGTCGGCCAAGCTCACCGGCGCGGCGATTTCAGCAGGTGAGAGTTGGCCTCTGCGGTGTTCCGGCAGGGAGACGATCAGCGGCACCCGCACAGAAGCTTCGTGCCAAGTCTGTTTCCACCATAGGCCGTGCTCTCCAGCCAGTTCGCCGTGGTCCGAGGTATAGACGATGACGGTGTTGTCGAGCAGCCCGTCGCGCTCCAAGACCGCTAAAAAGTCCCCTATGATCTCGTCCCATTGATCTACGCAGGCAGCGTAGGCCGCCCGGGCAC
>JAGGDZ010000464.1 GCA_024648655.1 Chloroflexota bacterium
CGCCACGAAGGTGCTTTCGACTGTAACCGCGCCCGGGTGGCCTTGCTTGCAGCTCTTCTGCACGATGTTGGACACGGCCCTTTCAGCCATGTCTTTGAGAAGGTTGGCAAAGCGATGGAGGTTCGCAAGCATCACGAAGACTGGGGCCGAGAGATCATTGAGGGCGAGACGGAAGTGAATGACATTTTGCGAGGTGTCGACGAACAGCTTCCCAAAGAAGTTGCCGCGATGCTGAAAGACGACCTTCCAAAGGACATCTATGCCACGGTGGTCTCAGGCCAACTGGATGCGGACCGATTAGACTACATTGAACGCGACCGCCTCATGACCGGTGTCCAATTCGCTCATGTGGACCGGGACTGGCTATATGACTGCGTGGAAGTCGGAGAAGTGACGGTCGAAGGCGATCAAGCTGACATTTTGCGGCTTCCTTGTCTTTACCTGAACCACAAGGGCATCCAAGTCGGCGAGGAGTACTTGGAAGCGCGACTGCGGATGTACACCATGGTGTATATGCACAAGACTACCCGTGCTGCCGAGATAATGCTGGGCGAACTGTTGCGCACCGCAGCCCAGCCTAGTGAAAGCTTGCTGCCGCACCCGCTACAGTCGTACTTCGCGTCATCTCCGTCGAACCTGCCCTCGCTTTCGCTTTACCTGTGCTTAGATGACTATACGATCTGGGCTGCGTTGAGTTCCCTGCAATCGTGTACGAACAACCGTGTCAGCAGGTTGGCAAGCCGCATTCTCAACCGGGATCTTTACAAGTGTTTTGACTTGGGTGGGTTGCCGAGCGACGGCAATTTGCATTTGCAGTTTTTCGGAAAGGTCAACGATCAATTCGGTGAGGATCAGAGCGATTTTCTGAAGGATGACCACGCCGTGCAGCTATACAAAGGCTACGACTTCGACGACCACTCCGCGCTCAACAAGATCCTTGTCAAGCCGCAATCGGCTGACAATGAGCCGCAAGACATTGTTAGTGTCTCTAAGACAGTCCAAGCTCTGCGCCCTGAGACCCGTAGCTGGAGACTCTTCGCGCCGGACAAGACTAAGTTCCCTAAATTGGACGAGATACTCAAGGAGGTAACAGGATGAGCCCTAAAATGGTGGTCGTTAATCTCATTTTGCTCAACGGCGGCACACTCATCGGTAGGACGCGCCTGCAGAAGCAGGCGTATTTGGCGGATTGCTGCGGCGCCGAATTGCATGAGCTGGACTTCATCTACCACTACTACGGCCCGTACTCCTTCGATCTGGCCGATGGCTGTGTTAATGCCGTAGCGGAAAGTCTGGTCACGATGGAAGAGCGTTACGGTCAGTACAGAACGCCGTACACCGTTTTCGAAGCGATTAGAACACCGCAGTCCGCAGGCATCGGTAAACTATCTCCACAGCAGTCCAAGAAAGTGGTGGACAGCACGAATCAAGCGTCCAGCGTAGCGCTAGAGCTTGCGGCAACGGCCGCATTTCTCCAAAGACAGGGCGTTTACAATGGCCGCGTCATGGAGGAACTCAAGCTACGCAAGTCCCTCAAAGCGACTGAGGAAAACCTTAAGGAAGCACGGCAGTTGCTCGAAGCCCTCGGTTTGGACGCTCTAGACGAGGAGATCGACTAGGACTGGCTTTCTGGAAAGCCGCGCGGCCAATAGTCCGCGAGCAGCGCGGGCCTTGAGGTCAGCGAGTGGCAGCACTTCTGTCACAAGACCAATCCGATGCGCTTGCGGACCGTCCACGTTGCGCCCTCGCAGAATCATGTCGAGGGCGTATGCGCGCCCCACCGTTCTCGGCAATCGCGCGGATGTCGTCATCCGCAAGGACATCCGGAAGCTGCTCC
>JAGGDZ010000322.1 GCA_024648655.1 Chloroflexota bacterium
CCTGCCACTCCGGCAGCAGCGGAAGGACGACGAGCGCTACAACTTCCTTGCCGCGCTTGCTACCGCGCCTGAGCGCACACTCTCATACCCGGTAGCCGACCCGGCCGGACAGCGTGAGAACTTTCCCTCACGTTGGTTTCTGCAAGAGGCGTCGCGGCTTGCGAATGAGGACGTGTTCTCCTCTACGCTGCCGAAGTTTAGTGGCAAGGAATGGATGACCGTCATCACATCTATGCGCCACTCGTTCGAATCGGCGTGGGGCGGTGCCCATGCCGACGCCCATGACTACAATATGGAGCGGCTGCAAGCGTGGAAATCCGCTGACTTGCCCGTCCGCGACCATCCATTCGCCGGTGAGAGCGTTCTCGCTGACTCCTTCCTCTTGAGCGCATCCAGATTCGACAACGAGTTCACCGAGTGGGACGGTAATCTCGGCGCTGCAGGCACAGCCTTCGGGGATATGCTGACCGGACGTCCTCTATCGCCCACGAGCCTCGAACGCTGGGCAAAGTGTCCCTTCAGCTACTTCCTCGGTAGTGTGCTGCGCCTCAGCGCCGAAGAAAGACCCGAGGACATCTACGACATAACGCCTTTGGAGCGCGGCTCGCTCGTGCATGCCATCCTAGAAGAATTTATCGAAGCCATGCGCGATCAGAGCAGCTTTCACGGTCCGTCCGATGAGTGGAACGACCGCCAACGCGCTGAACTGCGCCTCGTCGCTTACAGGCATTTCGCGGACGCCGAGGCGCGCGGCGTAATCGGTAAGGCAGTTATGTGGCAGATTGCGCGTGACGAGATTCTGATAGACTTGGAAGCGTTTCTTGACGAAGACCAGCGGATGCGCAGGCAATACGGCGTTTCGCCCGTCAGTGTTGAGGCGGAGTTCGGCATCGGCGAGGACGGATGGCAGCCCGCCGAGCTAACGCTGCCCGACGGCACGCAGGTCAGATTTCGCGGCAAGATCGACCGGGTTGACGCTAACGAAAGCGGCGATCGGGTGATGGTATTGGACTACAAGACCGGCGGCTCGTCCTCATATCGAAAGTTGAAGGATGACCCCATAGACCGCGGCAAGCGGCTTCAGCTTGCAATATACTCGCTCGCGGCACGGCAGGCGCTCGGCGAGCGCACATCGGTCAGCGCGGCATACTGGTTCGTGACCAGCGGCGGCAAGTTCGAACTGATGCCCTCGGCACCCGTCAATTTAGAAGGTGAAGGCGTGAAGGAACGCTTCACTGAGGGAATTTCCACCATAGTCAACGGCATCCGTCAGGGGCTATTTCCCGCGAACCCGGGACCGGGTGATCCCAACAACTCCTACAGCTACGATAGCAATTGCAGATACTGCGACTTCAAGACGCTCTGCGCGTCAAAGCGTGATGTGCAATGGGGTCGCAAGAGGTATGCCCCGCAGCTTGCGAACTACTTAAGGCTGTCGGAGGCTGAAGACTAGCTAATCGACCGTCCAGACTATCTTGTATATCCTGTTAGGCTCATGTTCCAACCGCAAGACAACGTAGAACGTCAGCGTATCGCAACCTCGCTGGACGAGACGCTGTTCGTTGAGGCAGGCGCGGGCGCGGGTAAGACGACCAGCCTCACCGCACGTATCATCGAACTCGTTGCCAGCGGCACCACCACGCTGGAGAACGTAGCGGCGATTACATTCACTGAGGCTGCGGCAGCCGAGCTACGCGATCGCATACGCACCGAACTCGAAAGAGCCGCCAATGACGCTGCTCTCAGCCGTGAGAGGCGCGACCTTTGCACGCAGGGCGTGGAGCAACTCGACAACGCCGCAATCCAGACGCTGCACAGCTTCGCAGCCGCAATCCTGCACGAGCGCCCTCTCGAAGCAGGTTTGCCTCCGTCCTTCGACACGATGGACAGCATTGAGAGTGAACTTGACTTCGACGAGGCCTGGACGCAGTGGATCGATGCCGCCCTGGACGAACCGGTGCTGCAACCGCACTTCCTGACCGCCCTCTCCATTGGGCTGAAAATAGACGGCTTGCGTTCGATAGCCCTGAAGTTCCACGAGAACTACGACCTATTAGCCGATGTCGCCTTCGATGACCGGTCCGATGCAAGCTCCGGCGCATCATCAGCCGTGCACAACCTTCAGGACTCCGCCCCGGAAATGCAAAGGCTGTGCCAGTTCTCGCGGCTCGGCGGCGAAGATGCTCTCTACACGCACACGCAGTCAAGGCTGACCCTGATACGGCAGTTCTCATCACTTGATGTGCATTCTCCCGCCGCCCTCCGCTTGCTTTCTAGAATTCTCCCGATTCGGCAGGTTGGAGGACGCCAATCCGATTGGGACATCGATACATCGACCGGAGAAAATGCCTGTAAAATTCTTAAAGCACTGCTGCTAGAGCTGGATTCGGAAGTCACTGATGCGTTAGCGCAGGCTCGTACCGCCGCTCTGATGCCACTGCTGGACGCGCTCAGGTTTTTCGTTCTCGACTACGCAGAACGGCGCAAGGCACAGGGACGCGCCGGCTTCCACGATCTGTTGGTCTGGACGCGCAATATGCTGCGCGATGACCTAGACGCCCGTGACCACTTCCGCCGCCGCTTCTCCCACCTGCTTATAGATGAAGCACAGGACACCGACTTCATACAGACTGAGATTGCCATGTACCTTGCAGAGGATGCCAATACGGCGGCTACCCCAGCCGAAAGGCCGCGAGAATGGGGCAAGATACAGCCTGAGCGCGGCAAGCTCTTCGTGGTCGGCGACCCCAAACAGTCAATCTACCGCTTCCGCCGCGCAGATGTGCGTCAGATGCGCCGCCTACAGAAGAAAATGAGAGGTGAGACACTCCAATTAGTGCAAAACTTCCGCTCACAGCAACCCGTCGTGGAATGGGTGAACACGCTCTTTGAAATGTGGATGGCGCAGGACGGAGGCGAACAGGCAGAATATATGCCAATAAAGCATCGGTGGACGGCAGACACCGTACACAGAGCGGCACCGCGCGTCTGGAAAGTAGGCGAGGCGACGGATGGCAGAATAGGCGAAGTGCGCCGCAACGAAGCTGCCGAAATTGCGATGCTGCTGCATCAGATTATCGGCGAGCGGTGGCAGGTTCTCGACGCCGACAATCCCATAGATGACTCAGGCAGTGAGAGATACCGCGACTCCACATACTCCGACATCTGCATTTTGATGCCGACCCGCACGGCTCTCCGCACCCTTGAACTCGCGCTCGATGACGGGAATGTGCCGTACAGGCTGGAGGGGGCATCGCTGTTTTTCGAAACGCAGGAGGTGCGCGACCTGCTGAACTGCCTGCGCGCCATTGACAACCCCTCCGACGAGATAGCCATTGTCGCAGCTCTACGCTCGCCTGCCTTCGCATGCACGGATGTCGAGCTGCTGGAATTTCATCAGGCGCGCTGCACATTCAATTATCTCTCACAGCGTCACAGCAAACGGTCGGACAATGACGCTGTGATCAAGGTTGCCAATGCCCTCCAAGAGCTACGGGATATCCACGAAAAACGAATGTGGACAGCAACCGCCGCGCTCATTGACGGTTTC
>JAGGDZ010000154.1 GCA_024648655.1 Chloroflexota bacterium
CAACCGGGTAGCCTGGCCCTAGGCGGCACTGCTCTACCACCAGCGAATGTACAAGTCCCAGCAGCGCCTCGTCCGACGCAATCCAGTCCGGAACTTCCACTCGCCCGACCTCTTCCTCGGTCCTCACATAGAAGAAGCTCACGCCATGCCCGCCGTAGTAGTCTCGTACAATTGGCGCATTGCTGCCGAACGCCGGCGACCTTTCGCCCATCCCAAGAGTGTTCGCAAAAATCTCCCTATCGAGGACGCCACCCACTTCAATATCGCAGGGGCGGTCATCCCTTGGTATCGTGCCGCACTCGTGAGTACAGTTGGGAACAGGGAAGGGGCATACTGCCACGCGCAGGGCATTCACTACCTCCGCGCTGCGTGGCAGACTGATGTAGCTTGCGATTGCTAAAGGTCGTTCAGAGGCCATTCGCCTGAGTTCGTCCAAAACCCTGACATACTCTTCATCGATAAGCCGGCGTCTGACGAAATCAGGATGCCGATGCATTCCGAACATGATGAGCGAACCGTCCATCAGACCTAGAGCCGGCAACTCGGGCGGCAGCTCGCGCAGCGTGTCTAGTACACCTCGCAATTCCTCCACGGTGCGCTTGGCGTCCAGCAAAGCCCCACTGATCGTCTCTTCGCGGTACGGCGCAGACCTATCCCGTATGACAAGTTCGTCCGCCTTTGTATACAGGTAGGGCGTGCTGAAAACCTGCGCGTCCGGCTGGTTTCCATATTGCAACGTCATGCCCCCGATATTGATGAGATAGCAATGCGCCGGGATGTGCCTGCTTACATCTATGTGTGACCCGTCCACACCCGCTACGCAGTAGTCGTCAGGCGGCGGGGGCGGCGAATAAGACGAGTCCAAGCGTTCGTGAATCTCTGGCACTATCCAGTTCAGATCAAAGTGCGGCTGCTCCCTCTTCGCCATGTACATGATGGGGTCGAAATTGACCGCGGCTGTGAGTGCCCCTTCAAGGCGCGCGCCCTTGTCAGCGTGTCCAGCTCTGAGCGCAGTCGCCATGTCGTCAATCTGCATCGCCGTCTGCGTCAAATCAAGAGCCACGACTTATCCCTATCCGTTCCTGTCCTGAGCCTGACGAAGCACTGTCCATTCTGTTAGCCGCCGTTCCTACTATCTAAGTACCCGTGTGTCACCGACGCGTCGGGTAATTCTCTTATGGTCCATATAGTCCATTAATGCTAGAGCATACTTCCGGCTGGTGCCCAGCACATCCCTCACGTTCGCCACCGAAATCTCTCCATTATCCCTGATGTACTCTGAGATTATATGCACCATACGCTCATATGCCTCAGCTGAATACACCACAGTCTCGCTTACGCGCACCACCTTGCCTTGCTCGTCGAGCAGATTCAGCACTTCGTCATCAAGGGGAGCGTCAGTCGGTGGTGAGAACGGGTCCGATTCCAGCATGCGAATGTATGCCTCAACCAATTCGCTCTGTTTATCGCTCAGTGTCGGCTCGTAGTCCGGCAGTCGCGCCAACGCACCGTCCTCTTCCACGACAGACTGCTCCTTCAGTCTTGAGAATGCTAGGTTGAACACCTGTGCGGTCATTCCCAATCTGCTGCGAAGTTCCTCCTTTGGCGCGCCACGCCGTAGTGGAAATTGCCGGTAGAACGCCTCCAGAGACTGCTGTGTCCTCTCCACAACGCCATTCCAGCCTCCTGAGGTAAATAAAAGGCTGTTACTGTCGATGCCCTCGCTGCCCAGCGGCACGATGAGGCTATCCGAAGCCATCGCTTCAAGCTCCGCCCTTACCGTGTCCGCACCCATATTGGCGCGTCTGACAAGCGACTCGAACTCGCTTGGCTCTGATGTCTCGATGGTTTTCAGCAGTACATCCTGTGTAGAGCCTAGCTCCATAGTTTCGAGTCGCTCTATTGTAGGCGGGTGATTTCGTCTGTGCCGCCGCGCATGTGTCTCTACTATGTTTCCACCGCCAAGCGTAGTGCGGTTGGAGCGTATGACATAGTAGTCGCCTTTCACTACCGCGAGTGGCGCTTCCAACTTTAACTGCGCCCAGCCGGTTTCGCCCGGTTCCAGCGTGTCCCGTTCCAGCAAGCGCAGCCGCCCGACGACCTCGCTACTTCCCGTGTGAACCGTGATGTACATATTGTGTCGCAGTGGGTGCGGAGCGTCCTGTATGGCACGCAATCGTACATCCATCGCGTCAGTGGGGCGCAGCCAGCCTCCGGTTGTCAATACCTCGCCCCGAGCTACTTCGTCCTGCGACACATTGATGATGTTTGCGGCAACCCGCGTGCCCGGCTGTGCTTCCGTTTGCCCTTTCTTGTGTGTCTGCAAGCCTCGTATGCGCGTTGACTTATCCGCAACGACCAGTTCCACATCCTGCCCCGTCTCGATCTTGCCGTCAATTAGCGTCCCCGTTACGACGGTGCCGAATCCTGAGATAGTGAACGCTCGGTCTATCGGGAGGCGCGGTCTTCCCACATCGCGTTTCGGCGGCGTGTCGTCCAGCTTTGAGTCAATCGCGCCAATGAGTTCAGGCAGACCTTCTCCGGTCATCGCTGAGACGGCGTATATTGATGCGTCTTCGAGCACAGTGTCCGCAAGCGTATCCTGCACATCGGCGGTTACCAGTTCCAGCCACTCTTCATCAACCAGATCGCGCTTCGTGATCGCTACCAGCCCGCGCCGCACCCGCAGAAGGTCAAGTATCGCCAGATGCTCCCGAGTCTGCGGCATCACCGACTCATCTGCAGCCACCACCAACAGCGCGAGGTCGATACCGCCCACGCCCGCGAGCATGTTATTCACGAACCGCTCGTGTCCCGGCACATCGACAATGCTGGTTTCGTTGCCGCTGGGCAATTGCAGCCACGCGAAACCCAAATCGATTGTCATGCCGCGCTCTTTCTCCTCGCGCAGCCTATCCGGGTCCATACCCGTTAGCGCCTCGACCAGTGTCGATTTGCCATGATCAACATGACCTGCGGTGCCGATGACATACATTGAGGCAACTCCGTTAACTGTGCTCTCACTATTCTAATACAGGATGCGACACAATACCTTCAAATATCTATCTTGGTCTTGTCTTCGAATAGTGGCGAATTACAGTGTAGCCTGACACAGACGGCGCATCCGGTCAACATTGACGCTTTCAAACCACGCATGTTACCGTTTTGCCCGTGCAATTTTCTCTTGACAGCAATTCCGGTGCCGCAGTCGTAAGAAGACAGGCGATTCACAGAGCCATTGCGCTGACATTTGGCGCGCTGGCTTTGATATCAGTTGCGTTTGCCTGCGCTCAATTTTTGCGTGACGAGGAAGCCCAACCCGTACCGCAGACCTTTGAGACGGAGCAAGGTCCGCGCTCGCTCGCATTTGACGGCGAGCATGTCTGGAGCACCCTGTATGGCGTGCAGGTTGTAGCCAAGTACACCCTTGACGGGCAGAATGTCGCCAGTTATAAGGCAGGTGGATACCCACGCGCACTTGCATTCGATGGCGAAAATATGTGGGTCGGCAATAGTGCAGAGAATACCGTAACCAAGATGAGCTTGGAGGGCGAGGTGCTGGACACAGTTAGCATCGGCACACCGGACACATCTCCCGCCGCTTTGGTCTTCGATGGCGAAAGCATTTGGGTCGCGGCGTCTTGGGGCAACTCTGTAACGAAGATCAACCTGGACGGAGCCGTCGTCAGAACGGTAAGAGTCCCGGGGTATCATCCCTCCCCTTGGGCGGTCACGCACGACGGCGACTCCGTTTGGGTGGCAAGCATGGGCAGCACAATGGTTGACCGCTTGGACATGGCAGGGGAGTTGACGGGGGCTTTCAAGGTTGCCGAGTGGCCGGAAGACCGCACGGAATCTTGGGGCGGGGGCGGCACCGCTATCACATTCGACGGCGAATTCATCTGGGTAACAGTGGCTTCGACCAACGCCGTTGTAAAGCTAAACACTGATGGCGCAGTGCTCGGAGAGTACCCGGTCGGCAGGTGGCCCACGGCGGTGGCGGTCGCCGCCGGCAGTGTGTGGGTTACTGACTTCCTGGATGCCACTGTTACGCGATTGAACATGGATGGCACTCTTCGCGAAACTATTCCGGTCGAGCGTGGCCCTCACGCATTGCTTGCCGTTCACGATACAATGTGGGTCGCAAATTTCCAAGGAGACTCGATTACTGTGCTGCCTTTCGAATGAATGAAGTATGATACCAAGACCAGTTGGAGAATTATCTGGGCCGAGATTACATGACAAACAAACTGCTGATTTCCATAGTCGCAATCCTGATAATTGTAACTGCCGTAGTGGTCGTCCTTGCGTCCACATACCTAGACGTTGGCCTGAGTCCGAAAGATGGAGGCGAGCTGAGAGTGGCACTACAGTCGTTTAGCGTGGAGACGACCGACCCGTCTTCTGATAACAAGGACGGTCTGAATTACCACGGGCACCTGTACGATCACCTTGTCGGGGCGAACTCGGACGGCAGGCTGGACACTCGCTATGGCATCCTGAGCGGGTGGCAGGTCGCTCCAACAGCCGATGCTTTCACGCTGACGCTGCGAGAAGAGGCTATGTGGCACGACGGTGAGCCGGTGACGGCAGACGATATACTTTCGAGTAGCAATTATTACTTCAGAGAGGGTGCGGCGTGCGGTGTGTGCAGCAATGTTAAGGCGGCGATTGACAGGATCGAGGTGGTTGACGACAGGACTGCGAGGGTGCATCTTACCAAGTCGGATGTAGTTTTCATGGGGCTGCTTGCTCCCATTGAAGGCGATATGCCCTTGCTGCCCGCGCACGTGCTGAATGCCGATCCCTCCGCAATAAATCGCGAGCCTGTGGGCAGCGGTCCCTGGCGCTTTGTTTCGAGAACCCCCACCGTTTCCGTAGAGTACGAGGCGAACAAGGAATACTGGAACTTACAGCGAGTGTCGCCTTTCGACAGCCTTAGCATTTCGCTTGTACCGGAAGAGGCGCAAAGAGTCGCTCTTTTGGAGACCGATAAGATAGACGTCTCCAGGGTTGCTGTGACGTCCATTAAGAGTGTGAAAGATAGTGGATTCTCAGTGGATGGTCCGAGGAATGTATTATCAACCACATTGCGCTACTTCATGAGCTACGACGAGGGCTACCTAACCTCAAGCTCTGAATTTCGCAAGGCGCTGGCATTGAGCATAGACATGGAAGAGATTGTATCCTCCATCTTCCCGATAGAGGCGGCAACCGTCGCCACGGGTTCGGCGCTCTTCACCCCGGTCTCCCCGGGCTATCAGGAAGACCTACCGGCGTATCCGTATAATCCCGACGAGGCGCGTGACCTCTTGGGACAGTCCGGATATGAAGAAGAGGAAGTTAAACTGATGTCTCTCGTTGCGTATGGCATGTCCGAAATGCCCCGCATCAACGAGTTGATAGTCGAAGATTGGCAGGCAATTGGCATAAACGCCAAGGTTGTTCCAGCGGAATGGCCCACGGTGCAGCCTCTCTTCCAAGCCAATCCTCAGATGTTCGACGAATTCGCGCCCGCGCCCGTGCTTCACGGCGCTGCGCCCGCGCGGCCCGGCGGCGACATCAACGGTGTCAGGCGCTATCTCAGCGGTGCGGAAGGCGCCATGCTGACATACTTTGCCCCCAATGTAGCGGACGGCATTCTCAATCAGCTTCAGATTACCGCTGACGACGAAGATCGCGCACTGGTTCTTCAGGCGTTGAATCGCAGAACTTACGGCGAATACTGGGCAATTCCGGTTCTCTGGCGACACGACACATATGCCGTGAAGCCTACACTGACAGGTTGGCAACCCACCAATGGCACGTCGTCCGACCTGCACTTTGAGACGATTCGGCCGTCGCGGTAAATGCGACGATTAGCGCAGTAGCGAATCACTGAGCCGGTTCCACTATCTCCAGTACCTGATTCGCGCCGATATTCTCAACAACCTGCCGTCGTCCGCTGGGCCACAGAACCTCGATCTTGTCAACGCTGTTCGCCCGCTCCAGCCCGAACTCAAGCTCCACGCTATCCATTGACAGGTAGCTCGAACCTGCTCGCACCTCCTGCACTTGAGTCCTATCGCCTGCCGTAAGATAGACTCGTGCTCCAATGCCGTCCGCGTTGCTGCCAGTGCCATCGATTGCCATTCGTCCCTTGAGTCGCAGCGTTATCCAGCGGTTGCTACCTCCCGGATTCATCCAAACGAATATCGGACCGCCTGCTTCACTGAACGTAACTTGTCGTGAATCCTCCCATAAGCTGCCTTTGCTGTTCGTCCCGATCAGGTCCAGGTATCCGTCTCCGTTCAGGTCCCCATGCGCCAGACCCTTGCCATTTTCGTGAAACATAGGGTCGATGCGATGTATTCCTGCATCGCGCTTCGGGTCTTGTGGGTCGATCTTGTCGTAGCGTGCTCGCTGCACATCCACAAGCTGCGCTCTCACAGTAATGTCCTCGAATACTCCGACATCTACGTTTCGCATCATGCGTCCGGCAGCAGGGAACACCTCTCCGCCGGGCGCCTCGCCTCTATCAACCGTAGAGCCTAACCAGTACAGGTCCTGGTCACCGTCATTATCGTAGTCGAAAAAGGTTGTCCCGAATGCGAAATCGTATGCGCTCAACCCCGTAGGCACAACCTGTTTCTCGTCAATGTTTGAAGCGTCAAGCGAATCCGGCGGCATCAGCGGACTTGGCGTGACCGCGACCGTCGGCGCAACGTCGTGGAATGCGCCGATACTGCCGACGCCTGGTGCTTCGCGAGTGCCGTCGTTCCGCAGTAGATAGTGCAGGCAAGTACCCCACGCGAAACGTTCATGGTAGGCGCAGTAAGGCATAGGGGTCTCAGGAGGTGGCAGTAAGCGCGGGTGAAAGCCTACGTTCGAAATGAAGATATCAAGGTCCGCGTCACCGTCGTAGTCGCCGATTGCAAAGCCCATCCAGGCGCCCACCTGGTCCACACCCATATAGCGTGCGACATCGGTGAAGCGCACGTTGCCGGGTGTCGAGTCGTTCCGCAGCACGTGAAGCCTGTCGCCATCGTTAGCCACCCACAGGTCGGGATCGCCGTCGCTGTCGTAATCGAAAAATGCCACCGCCTGCGTCTGCCCGCTCGGGTCGCCCACGCGACTGCCCTCGTCGTCGCGCAGGTTGGGATCGTATCCCTCGTATTCATCCCCGGTCAGGTCGTCTCTATACATCACAGGTCTGCCGTCGTGTTCCCTCATCCAGACCTGCAGCCCTTGCACACCTGCGCTCTCACTGATGTCCGTAAAAGTCAAGTCCCCGTTATTCCGGTACAGCACATTATGCTGACCGTTCTGAAACGGTACGCTCATTCCCCGAAACTCGTCTTCAGCTAGATTGCCAACGAAGATGTCCACCCATCCGTCCAGGTCAACATCGGCACAAGTCGCGCTCATAGCCGCGCGCCTATTCGCCGACTCGCCAAAAGCTTCGTCCGTGATGTCGGCGAAAGTGCCGTCACCTTCATTTAGCAATAGCCTGTCGATATTTTGGTCGCCCTCCGGATGCGAGCGGTAGTCTAGTCTATCAGTTAGACTTCCTTGCGCGCCGACATACAGATCCTGGTAGCCGTCGTTGTTCACATCGCAGGCTACAACGCCCGTGCCATGCGTCTGTCTTAGCGCCGCCCCCGCCTCGTCGGCAACATTCTCGAAAGTGCCGTCGCCGTTGTTGCGATACAGCCAGTTCCCGAACTCGTATGCGTTCGACACATAAAAGTCCGTGTCGCCATCCCGGTCATAGTCGAAAATGACAACACCTGGTCGGATATTCCACGACTCCTTCAAGCCGTTCAGAGCTGTCTGCGTAACATTCACGAACGGGCGGATTTCCTTAACCGTTGGGGAGACTTCAGGAGAAGGCACATCCGCTTGGTGGCACGCAAATACAAAAAGCACCGCCGCCACAAGCGCTGTGGCGGCGGACCATTTTAACAGCATAGACATCAGTAAATCACGCGATGCCAGCCCCGCATTCCCACCACCGAAGCTAGTCAGCTCCGCGAAGTCGAGGATCAAGCATGTCCCGCAGCGCATCCCCGAAGATATTCGAGCATAGTACCACAATGGTGATCATCAACCCCGGTGCATAAACTAAGTGGGGGTTATCTGTGAAGTAGCTGGCAGCCCTGATAAGTAGGTTTCCCCAAGACGAAGTCGGGGGCGCAATACCAATTCCAAGGTAGCTTAGCGAAGCCTCGATAACGATGGCGTTGCCGATATTGACTGCTAGCATCACAATCCATGGTGCCCATGAGTTCGGCACTAGGTGACGCAGAATTATGC
>JAGGDZ010000116.1 GCA_024648655.1 Chloroflexota bacterium
AAACACATCCCTCCTGATTAACGGATGCCTTATCCGATCATCAAAAGGGATCGTCATTTGAAAGCGTGCCGCAGGACGTCAAATCGTACCAACTGCGGCAGTTGATGCAGTGCTATGCGGCAACCTTGGTCTTGCGCCTGCGACCGGGCTTGCCGCGGGTCTTCGCCCAGTCGAAGTTGGTCTTAGGCTCGGGGATGATGTCCTTGGTGTAACCGCACTGGAGACACTCTCTGTAATCACCGTACATGTCCCTCGTCAGCTTGAGGTCTCCAGTGCAACGGGGACATGCCTTAAACTCTACCATTTCGCTCGTTCCGTCCTTTCTCCGCGAATACGGATTAAGCCTGCGTAGCTTTATCTATTCATAACTTTCAATTAAAGTCACTACGCTACATCACATCTTTGAATACTTACGCCATACGACACGATAATACAATCTCAGAACGATATCTATATGATATGTACAATAGATAGTATTATTTTTTGCAATGTTGTGTCTGTTGTTAGTCCCATCTCACAGCCGTAAAGCCCCCTACTTCTGATCCCGCGCCAGTTCTTGCAGTTCGTACAGTCTGTTAATAGCGTCGAGCGGCGTCATTGAGGCAACATCGAGGGCAAGCAGTTCATCCACAACAGGCGAGCCGAACCCGAGCAGCGGGATTTGCCGGGGCGCCGGTATGCCGTCCCTGCGACGGGATGATCCGGAGTTGGAATGACTGCCATTTTCCAGCTCGGCAAGCACCTCCCACGCACGACTTACTACGCTGCCCGGCATGCCTGCCAGGCGCGCCACATGCACACCGTAACTGCGGTCAGCTCCGCCGGGCGCGATATTCCGCAAGAATACCACCTGCCCCTTATCTTCAGTCACGACCACATTGTAGTTGAACGCTCGCGGCAGAGTATCGGCAAGTTGCGTCAATTCATGGTAGTGAGTGGCGAACAGCGTCTTGCAACCGAGCCTGGGGTTGTTGTGTATATGCTCGGCGACCGCTCTTGCCAGCGCCAGCCCATCATAAGTGCTGGTGCCGCGTCCAATCTCGTCCAGCACAATCAGTGAGCGTGACGTTGCGTGGTTCAGAATGGCAGCCGTCTCTACCATTTCCACCATGAATGTCGATTGTCCCATTGCAAGGTCGTCTTGCAAGCCCACACGTGTGAAGATCCTGTCACAGATACCGATGCGCGCCGACTCCGCGGGGACGAAGCTGCCAACCTGTGCCATAAGCACTATCACGGCGACCTGGCGTATGTAGGTTGACTTTCCTGCCATATTCGGACCCGTCAGGATGATAAGCTGCTCGCCGTCGCTTGATAGTTCCGTATCGTTGGCAACGAAGTCTCCCGGCGGCAGCATGCGTTCGACTACCGGATGACGTCCCTGCTTTATCTCTATCGTGTCGTTCTCGTCGATAGTGGGGCGCACGTACCCATAGCGCGATGCAACTTCGGCCAGTGAAGCGAAGACGTCAATGTTGGCGATAGCTCGCGCAGTCCTCAGAATCGGCTCTGCATAACCCGCGACCTGCTGGCAAACCTGGCGGAACAGCGCGCTTTCCATCTCACCGATTCGGTCCTGCGCGTTCAGGATGAGGGATTCGTACTCCTTCATTTCAGGCGTGATGAAGCGCTCGCCACCCACAAGGGTTTGACGCCGCACATAGTCGTCGGGCGCAAGATCCAAATTCGTGTTGCTGATTTCAATGTAGTACCCGAAGACCCTGTTGTAGCCTACTTTCAAGGACTTAATGCCAGTACGTTCTCGTTCTTTCTGCTCCAGGCGGGCGATGTAGTCTTGTGCATTGCGGGACGCGCCGCGAACTTCGTCCAGGTCGGGCGAGAATCCTGAGCGTATGACGTTACCGTCGCCGACACTGAGGGGAGGGTCGTCGGCAACCGCGGACTTGATTAAGTCTATCGGATCTTCATTGTCTGCGATGCGCTGGGCGAGCCACTCCACCTTGTCTATGTCATCATCCTCACAAAGTATCGCCTTTATATTCGGCGCTGCCTCAAGACTGTTGGCCAGGCTGACGAGGTCGCGCGGCGTGGCATTATATCCGCGAACCTTGTTGACCAGTCGCTCCATATCAGACACGGCTTCGAGCAGCATCGCCACACGCTCACGCCGTAGGGCGCTGCGACGGAACCACTCCACGGCATCCTGCCTCCGCACCAGACGCTCAACATTCAGCAGCGGTTGACCGAGCCAGCGCCGCATCAAGCGACCGCCCATCGAAGTCTTCGTAGCATCAAGCACGGACAGCAGCGAAGCGTTTGCCGTGCCCCAGCGCCCACCCTCATAAAGTTCAAGGTTGCGTCGAGTCTGCGGATCCAGCACCATATAGTCTGCCGTAGAGTAGGTGTGGAGTGTGGTGATCTGCCCGACCGCACCGCGCTGTGTATCTTGAAGGTAGTCAATGACCGCGCCCGCCGCCCGCACTGCGAGCGGCTGCCCTTCACACCCGAAGCTCTCCAGCGATGCTACGCCAAAGTGCCTAAGGAGGGTTTCGCGCGCCCAGTCCACGTGGAAGGCATCCGCCGTGAGCGGAGTCAGCATTATGCCTTCGTCCACGTCCGGATCATCTTTGCCTTCGGGCACGAGAAGTTCGGACGGCATCAATCTCGCCAGCTCAACGGCAAGGCTGGAGAATTCAAGCTGTGTGGTGGCAAACTCGCTGGTCGTTATATCAACCCATGCCAGCCCGACCGCGTCATCTTCCATCACCAGCGCAGCCAGATAGTTGTTCGCCTTCTGACTCAGCAGCGCGTCTTCGATGATAGTGCCCGGCGTTACGACGCGCACCACCTCGCGGTCAACAATGCCTTTTGAAGTCGCCGGGTCGCTGATCTGCTCACAGATTGCAACCTTGTAGCCCTTTCGGATGAGCCGCGCCAGGTTGGCTTCGAGAGAGTGATATGGAATGCCGGCAAGCGGCACGCGCTGACCCTTTCCGAACTCGCGCGAGGTTAGCGCAATTTCAAGCTCGCGCGAAAGCAATCGAGCGTCGTCGTCGAACGTCTCGTAGAAATCGCCCATCCGAAACAGAAGGATCTCGTCCTGATGCTCTCGCTTGACGTTGAGGTACTGTCGCCGTACAGGAGTAGTCATTCGTCTTTCGCCGTGTCAATGATGTCGCATCGAGTCACATACGCATTTTAGCGGCGACAAGAGTGGTGTTAAAGCGTATAGCGCAGCATTTATAATACAGAAAATGCTCTGACGCGCGCAGGCAGGAAGAAAAGCCCCACAGATGGTGTGCTTAACAGAGTGCCGGGGGACCGTTCGCCCCTTAATCGACTACTTCAATGAAGACTTTAATGCCCTTACTGCTTGCCGCAATGAGCAGGTCGTCCGATATATTCACGCCATATAGCGCCGAAAAGACTTTTGCCTCAGGGAAGATCTTCCGGACCACATCTGCGCTCAGTGCGACCTTTTCCAAATCCTCCTCATCAAGCGAGTAGGACGCCTCTGCCACTACATACGCGACAGATTCGGGATCGCCCCGCATTCTGGCCCTCACAATCATATCTGTCACGGTTAGCCTGTTGTATTCGGGCTCGGATATGGTGCCCTCATCTTCAGCCTCCCAGACCGCACTGTTGAAATCCTCCGACACTCGATTATCCTCAGCCAATTTGACGATGCGAGTTCTTCGCAGCTCGAACTCTCGCACCATCTGCGGTAGTCCGGCCACCTGGAGTCTCGCCTCGAACACAAGTCCTTTCGGTACACCTCCGTCCGTCTTCAATCCTGCAACATCTACCTTCAGCGTCGCGACATCCGTCTTCAACCCTGTAACATCCACCTTCAGAGCCGCGACATCCGTCTTCAGAGTTGACACGTCTTCCTTCAGAACTGACACGTCTTCCTTCAGAACTGACACATCTTCCTTCAGAACTGACACGTCTTCCTTCAGAACTGACACATCCTCCTTCAGAACTGACACGTCTTCCTTCA
>JAGGDZ010000022.1 GCA_024648655.1 Chloroflexota bacterium
ACTCATCGAGTTCGCCGAACTGACGAACATCCCCGTGATGACCACCCTTGCAGGCAAGAGCGCATTCCCGGAGACTCACCCGCTCTCACTCGGCACGGGCGCATCCTCCGGCACGCTCATGTGCGCGCGCTTCCTCGAAAACGCGGACCTTGTTGCCGGCATCGGCACGAGCTTCACCATCTCCAACTTCAACGCGCCCATGCCATCCGGCGTAACCCTCGCGCACATCACCAACTGCGCCGAGGACATCAACAAGGACTACCGCGCGGACTACGGCGCAGTTGGCGACGCCAAGGTTGTGCTGCGCCAGATGATCGAAGAGGCAAAGAGTCAGATTGGCAATGCCGAGGGTCGCGGCGATGTGAACGGCGTCCGTGACGAGATAAAGAAGATACGCGACGAGTACATGGCGGAGTGGGGTCCCAACTTCGTCTCCGACGAGGTGCCCATCAGCCCATATCGCGTCTTCAACGAGATGATGGCGAACGTTGACATCGCCAATACCATCGTAACGCACGACTCCGGCTACCCGCGTGAGCAGATTGTCCCGTTCTGGCCCGTAACCACGCCGCGCGGCTACATCGGCTGGGGCAAGTCAACGCAGCTTGGCTATGGCCTGGGCCTGGCGCTCGGCGCGAAGATGGCAGCCCCCGACAAGACCGTCATCAACATAATGGGCGATGCCGCCTTCGGCATGGCGGGCTTGGATATCGAGACCGCCGCCCGCTCCAACATCGGCACGCTCACCATTATCCTGAACAATGGCGTAATGACCCACTACTACGACCACTTCCCGCATGCCACAGAGCACTGGGGCAGCAACAGGCTGGGCGGTGAGTACGCGAAGGTCGCAGAGGGCTTGGGCGCATACGCAGAGCGTGTGGACAACCCCGACGAGGTGAACGGCGCCATCAAGCGCGCACTCGAAGCAACCAAGGAAGACCGTCCCGCCGTCCTCGAAATGATGACCAAGGAAGAGGAGAATATCTCCCGCTACTGGCGCTAAGCTGCAACTAACAGGATTACCAGTTAGAAAGAAATCCCTCCAAGCAGGCACACTCTACTTGGAGGGACTTTTTATTTGTGGAATATAGCCGGTGTCGAACTGCTGAAATATAACACTTGATTCTTGTCATTGTGCTTGCTGCGTTAGCAACTGCCTGTACTCCGGATTCCGGCGCTGCTACCACACCCGTTGATGTGATGGACTTCGATGCTCTCAATGAGTGGTACTCATCGAGTGGTACTCATCCGATATCCTTGCAGACAATATCCTTGCAGACGATATAAGAGAGGCATATCGAAATATAGGCAAGCAACCTCCGGCAGTAGGTCACTTCGCCCAGGCTTGCGTCTTATCGCGTAAGGCAGGCTTTGTTAAGGATATTAGCAGGGAAGAGCTTGCAAACCGGACGCGCAGCGATGCTTACTACACCGCTTACAATGTGGGCATCGCGTGGATGCTTGCCGGAGGAACCTCCGATGAACAAATGAAATGGTGCGACAGGATAGTTGCGTTGTATGATTTTGAGCCGTGGTTTGGCAACAAGATTGAGTGGTAGGTTTGCGCGCTCGCACGTACTCTCAAACGCCAAATTCTAGCCACTCAATCCCGTCGGGTACCCGTTAACTCAGGTGTTTGCCGATGAAGTCGAACAGCTTATTCCAGCCGTCCACCGCCTGCTCCTGCCGGTACGCGCCGCGGTCGTAGTAGAAGAAGCCGTGTCCCGCGCCCTCGTACATGTGGAACTCGTAGTCCTTGCCCGCATCCTTCAGTGCCTGCTCGTGCTGCTCCACCTGCTCCGGCGTCGGGCTTGCGTCCTCAGCGCCGAACAACCCCAGCAGCGGGCATGACAGATCGGCAGTATAGTCTATGGGCGCGACCGGCTGTTGTGGCGGCCTGTCGTCCTCGGCCTGCACCACGCGCCCGCCCCAGCACTCGACCGCAGCGTCGAACGACGTCGAGCGGCAGGCGCACAGGAAGGCATGCCGTCCACCCGAGCATGTGCCGAATACGCCCACCTTGCCGTTCGAGTACGGCAGTGAGCGGATATACGCCGCCGCAGCGGACATATCGGCGACCACCTGATCATCGGGGGCGCCGCCCTCCCCACGAGCCTTCGCAGCGACATCGTCCGGCGTGCCGTGTCCGAAGCGGTGATACAGGTCCGGTGAGATAGCGAGATAGCCATGGTGCGCGAACTTGCGCGTGAAGTCGCGGTACAGCTCGTCCCAGCCCGGCAGATGGTGAATCAGCACCATCGCGGGGAACGGCCCATCGCCCAGCGGCCGCGCGAAGTAGGTGTTAATGGCATCGCCATTCGCCCCGTTGATGGTGATGGTTTCCGCAATCATCCCTTCATATTGGTCGGTCGTATAGTTATGCGGCATAAGTGCGCCTCCTTCTGTGATTGTTTGTGCGTCATTGTACGTATTCTGCGCCATTCCAGTTTTGGAAGCGCCAATATGGTAATGCCTAACCACTTTTGGCGCAAATGCGCGCAGATTCGAAACTGCGCTCGAACTCTACCCCGCGCTCTCCATAACTAAATTCCATCATCAATAGCAGTATCAGAAGCAGTATCAGTTGCCGCGAATATCAGAAATCGTATCAACTGGAAATGCGAAGCGGCGGGGAAATGTAATATGCTATCCCCGTTACCGACCATTACACCCGATCCAATTCTTGAGGTACACATTATGAATACGGTGATTAAGAATACGGTGATTGAAGCGTGGCGCGAACGGATGCAGGCGTATGACCGCTATATGGCGGCGCTGCGCGGCAACGGAGATGAACACGGCAATGGGGGTGGTCACGGTCATAGCCATGGGCATGGGCACGGCAGAGGCACACAACGATTCAGCTACACCAACAAGCCCCTTGACCCCTTACGCATGGACGATCCGGTAGTTAACGCCCTATTCAACATTCTGGGAACGGACGCTGAAGTCCTTGATGTCGGCGGCGGATCGGGTCGGCTTGCGCTGCCCCTGGCGACGCGAGCAAAGCAAGTAACCGTAGTGGAGCCGTCCGAAGAATCGGTCGAATTGCTGCGCGAACGAGCGGCAGAAGCCAGCATTACGAACATTGCCGTCATCAACGAGCCGTGGGAAGACGTGCTCGAACCGACAGCAGACATCGTTTTATGCTCGCTCGTTCTGCACCACGTCATGGACGCGGCGCCCTTCGTGACAAAATTGCAGAAACACACCAGGGATCGTGTGGTAATAGTGGAGATGATGGAAACGCCCGGCGCGGTGGAAATGCCCTTCTACGAGCGGGTGTACGGCTCTGCGCCGACCCCATTGCCGGGACTGCCGAAAGTGCTGGAACTGCTTTGGGCACTGAGAATCTTTCCGGATGTAAACATGGTCAGCCCGGAAACTGCCATTCTCGATACCAACCGTGAAAGCGCGCTGGAGCACCTGCGACGCAGGCTTAGCGTAGAGGAAGGCACCGACGCGGACGAGCGCCTGCGCGCTGCAATGGAAGACCTGCTGGTGGATATCCCTGAAGGATTGACCGTTCGCGGCGCTCTTCCGAGACGGAGCGCGATCGTCTCCTGGCGACCGGCATGCGACTGATCTCTCTGTATCCTGCCGCTCGATAATCCGCCCCGTAGTGTACAATACGCGGGCTGAACAACCGACAAGCCGGAGGCATGCCGATGCACATAGCGCGCTTTTCGCTGGATGATCAAATACACTGGGGCATCGTCGAGGGTGACGAAATACGCACCATCGAGGGCGACCTTCATGATAGTCCCCGCGGCGGACGGCGACTCTGCGCCTTGTCGGACGTCCGCCTGCTTGCGCCCATAGATGCCTACGCCAACAAGGTCGTTGCTATCGCGGCGAATTACGGCGATAAGGCAGGACGCGACGGACCGGGCATTTTCATGAAGCAGCCCGGAACCGTCGTAGGAACCGGCGACCCCATCATCTACCCGCGCATAGGTGTTCGTATCATACACGAAGCCGAGGTCGGGATTGTCATCGGCAGACAGGCAAGGCATGTAAGCGTTGAAGATGCGCTTGAATACGTGCTGGGCTACACTTGCGTCAACGATGTGAGCGCAGGCGAACTCACCAACAACGATGTGGGCGCCGGCATGAGCCTGCGCTGGAAGCACTTCGACACCTTCTGCCCACTTGGTCCTGTTATCGCCACCGACATAGACGGGGACAATCTGCGCATCCGGTGCCGCGTGAACGGGCAAACCCAAGTTGACGGCAACAGCGCCGACATGCTCTGGGGCATCGCCGAGCTGGTGAGCTGGGTGTCCGATGTGATGACGCTATACCCCGGCGACATCATCCCCAGCGGCTGCCCCGGCGTTGACGAAATCAACATCGGCGATGTAGTGGAGGTCGAAGTGGAGGGTATAGGCGTCCTCCGCAACCCGGTGATTGCGGACAGCTAGCGAGCCTGTTACGAGCGCGCAGTAAGGCGTTATTATGATTCGCGGCCCTAAATCATAATAACGCCTTGTCAGCGGGTGCAGGCGCCACCCACGCCCGCCGTTCCTTTGCCTACGTGCCAGCAGCAATCATGGCCGCAAGGGCGTTCGCGAGCGCTGCGTCACCGTCTTTGGCGGCAATCTCCGCGTCCCGTTTTGAACGCCACCAGTACATCATCAGTCGGCAGGCGGCGTGGTGAATGACACCTCGCTGGCTATGCCTGGTTTGTCATAATCCACTGGCCTCAGCTGAACCTGGTAGTTCGCGCCCTCCTCCAGAAATCCGAACTTGACGCTGGTGGTTGACGAGTCAGTGCTGGGATAGAGCCACCAATCCTCCCACTCGCTGGCGCTCTCCAACTTGAGACGCAACTCATAGCCCGTTATCTCAGGGTTCTTGGGATCGTCCCATGCCAATGTAACGATTTGGGGGCTGCCCCTGTCGGGCCTGTTCTTGATGACCTCCACCGTCAAATTGGCGGGAGCGGCCATCCCGTTGCGGGTCGGCACCGGCGTGGGTTCCGGTGTCGCTTCGGGCGCAGGCTCCGGTGTCGCTTCGGGCGTGGGTTCCGGTGTCGGCTCTGGCGTGGGCTCCGGTGTCGCCGCAACCTGACCGAATACGATGTTCGCTAGATTGTAGGTGAGCAGCTCACCTTCCTCCGAGCAGATAGCCGTATCATCCCCACAGGCACCGCGGACATTGAGGCGCAGCATGATCTCTCCCGCGCCATCGGGAACTATCGTTATGTCCCAGTCCTGGTTGCTGCCCTGTACTGCCCGGCGCGACTTGAGCACACTGCCGCCGTCGGCTTCGATTATCACGTCGCGCAGGTTGCGGTAGCTGAGGTTCACCGGCTTGTTGAACGACAGCGGGAAGGTGAAAGCGGTGCCATCATGGGACGCCGGCGGCGACCACGTGGCTGTCAGAAGGTCTGACGTCGCTTCTGACGTCGCTTCGGGCGTCGGGTCCGCGACCCGCTGCAACATCGTACCCGGGGGCGCCGCCCGCTCGCGCCCGGCTGCCGCCATTACGACGTGGGTGGTTCCCCAGCTGCCTGTGTCACCCGCCTGGAGTTCGAAGGTGCGCATTTCCCCGTTGGTCAAGCCGGTGAAAGTATGACTGGTTGAGGTTGTCTGCGTCCATGTGGCGTCAGCATTGTCGGTCACGTCCCGGTATTGGTAGCGGGTCGCTCCCGACACTGCGTCCCACTCCAGGGTCACCTGGCCGGAGGGCCTGGTGGCGACGACCTGGGTAAATTTCAATGTCAGCGGATCGCTGGGGAACCACATCGTTGTCAAGGGGGACCACGGGCTCAGATCGTTGTCATCCAGTGAGGTTGAACTGTGCGCCTGCACCTCGACAGCTTTCCAAATGCCATCGGTGTGGGTCCACCTACTCGTCTCAGTGGTCCAATAATAGGACTTGGCGTATGAGCTAATGTCGCTGCCGTCCGCGTCGCGCCATACGCTCACGTAATAGCGCGCCACCGTGCCTGCTGCCGGCGCCGTCCAACTGTACCCATAGTAGGACCCGTCCCCTAACATGTGTGATTCTGAGTTCGGGTTACGCTGCGGCGCTCCTGGAGCGGAAAGCGTCGCACTGTTGCCTGGCGCTCGGAAGGTCACGGTACGGGACCAGGGACTCCATGACAATGGGTTATTCTCGTCCTCGAAGCGTGCCGTGCGGATTCGGTATTCGTACGTCGCGCCTGGAGTCAGCGACTGATAAGTTCCCCTCCACTCCTGCACCGAGCCGTTACGGGTAGATTGCCAATCTGATGTCCACTCGGTTGCTGTACTGAGACGGAAACCCCACTCCACGCGGTCGCCACGTCCCGCAACCACGCCAGTGTACAGGGTGAGACTCGCCGGGAAACGAGCTATTATGCTCACTCCGCTACCATAGGGAGCTACGCTTATATCCTGTACCGGACCCAAGGTGCCGAGTGTTGACGCTTCCTGATCGGTAAACGAGCCGGCGTCGGTTCCCCACACGTCCTGGATCGGATTGCTGTTCGGCGCCGTATAGGACACCTTAAGGATTTTCTCACTCGCCGTCGCCGCCGGGTTCAGGGTCAAGGTGACCTCGTTGCCGCTCACGGACACATTGGTGACTGTCTTCGCCGCGCCGTTCGCCACCGAGAAAGCGCTGGACGCCGGCGTCGAGGTACTGTCCAGGTCTTCGCTGTAGGTCAGCACCAGGCTGGCACCATTCAGCGTCGCCTTGCTCAGCGTCGGCGCCTTCGTGTCACTAATGAGAGTGAGGGTTGCGGTGAACGACGCTATGCTCGAATTCTTTGCGCTCTTGAAGAAAAAGTTGTTATCGGCCCCCGCAGTCGGTTTCGTGTAGGAAACCTTCACGACCTGGCCGCTGGTCGGCTTTGTAGATGTCTGCAGGAACAAATTCTTGCCGCTCGTGTATCCTCCGGTCAACTCGGTTTCCGTGCCGTCCACCGTCATTGTGAACACGTTCCGCACTCTTCTGAGTGACCCCAGAGGTTTCAAGTCCTCGGTGAATTCCACCATCGCCGTATTGTCAGAGGAGTTAAATGTCCCGGAAACGACCGTGGGAGGAGGCACGAGGTAATTGACCGTAATTGGATGATTAGTAAAGGACTTGGTTTTGTTGCTGGATGTGTCCCGAATCGAAGGGCCGCTCGCCGGCGCTGAGTAGGTTACCCGCACCTGTGTCGCTGGGTCCGTCACCCACTCCGACATGTATATGATAACGTGCCGCCCTTCAATCTCTACGTATCTGACGTTCACCTTCCTGCCGTCATACGTAACAGTAAAGGGGTCCCCCTTATAGAAAGACCAGTCAAAGGTCTGCATGTCGCCTGTGTGTTCCCACGGATTAATGGATTTGTCCAGCTCTTTATTGAACAGCATCCCGATTGTACTGCAGCAATAATCAGGGGGGTAAGTAGGGGGGTTGTTAGCGTATTCTGGATGCGCGTCCACGGTTGCTGACTCGATCACGGGCGGGGCGGTGTTTTCTTCTTGCGCTTGCGCCTGACCGAAATTGCCAGATAGCAGAATTGCCACCAGCAATAACACAAACGCGACTGAAACAATGTTCAGCCGCGCCTGTAACTGCCGAGTGCGATGTCGGATCCTGTCAAATCCTACCCACCCCCATTCTTCAACATTCTAGGAGTATTCATTTTTTAACCTCCTTAATTCGGTTCCACGGATTCCCCCTATATATCGGGCAAAACTATTAGGGAGTGAGAGTAACCTAGATTGATACCAAATGCAATCC
>JAGGDZ010000415.1 GCA_024648655.1 Chloroflexota bacterium
CCGCGAGGTAGACGGTAGCTGCGATCGCCAGCACTCCGAGCGAGACCTGGAGTAATTCGACTCGTCTGGCTGTCAGGCCGACAGCGGAGACTCCAACCGCCGCCAACACCGCAACAATCGGCATTGGATAGGCGCGATGACGGACGAAGTCCTCGACTAACGTGATGCGGATCTCGGTCGTGCTGCTATCGACAATAGACAGCGTGATGAGGATATTCAGAATTGCCGCCAATGGTAAGGCGGCAAGCGCCCATTGACGTCTCGAAGCGTAGACGGAGCCGATCGAAAAGAGCAACAGGTTGGCTGCGATTATCAAGGGGAATCGGACGTCATTCAGAAGTAGGAGCTTGGCGAGTCTGGGCAGTGTGATTTCACCAATGACACCGGCGTTATGAATGAGTTCTGTGCCTGAGTATTGCTCGCCGGGCGTTGGCCAGAATTGTCCAAGCTGTCGGGTGCTGTAGATAACTAGAGGGAGGAGTAATACACCAAATGTAATGCTGCTGAACACTGCCCAGCGGGAACGAATAGCAAGCAAGGAGACAAATACCAGCAGGCCGCCATATAGCAATCCTTCAGGTCTTGTGGCAGTCATGACAGCTGCCAAGACACTGAAGGCGATCAACGAATAGCTAGGATGCGGTACTTTGATGGCGTGTATAAAAGCCCAGACAGTGGCTGCCAGAAGGGCAATAAACACTGGATCTGGTTCAGCAGATCCCAAGCTGTAAATCTGGATCGGGGGCAGGAGTACGGCGAGCACGGCCACCGCGAACGAGGAGACCTTGCGAGCACCGATTGCCAGGGCTCCTCGGTAGATTAGCCATGGGAGCAATGTGTTTGCCAGGAACATGGGAGCCAAGGCGGCTGGATATGCATAGCCCAAAACGGAAAATGACAGCGCCAGAAGGACGAGTAAGCCGGGCAAGAGCCAATAGCTTCCCCACAAAGGAAATCCTCCGCGCGTTGAAAGGGCCTCGGCAGTCACCATGAAGCGTCCTAAGTCGTCGATAGTCACAGCTGAGTAAGATGCAGCTTGAAGTCCACCAATCGATAAGAGTGAAGCTACGGCGATAGTTGGCGAGAATCGGCCTACCGCGTATCGAATTCTAAGCCATGAGTTTACATGCGCTGGATTCGTTTCCGCCGACCAAAGCACGAGTGACGACAAGAATGAGAGTCCGGCGAGCGTGACGGCTAGAACTTGACCTCCCGCGGAGGAGGCGAGTTCGTGTCGGGGCGCTGCAGGCCATGCCGTTATAACAGCCATGACAAATGCGGCGGCGAGCGGCGCTGTTCGCCAGGTGATGCCCGGTGACGCGCGAAGCGCCGGCTGCGGTGGCAGCATAGACATGCTGCGTATGAAGACAGCGCCGACCAGGTAACCGACAAGCGCCCATACTGGACTGAACGCGACGTCGGTGAATACACCCAAATGAAGGAGAGTCGCACAGGCGACACCGATCACTCCGCCATATGCCAAATCGATACTCGTAGCGAAATCTTGGACATGGTGGGCGACGCGTGTGATTACCAGTGGCAAGGTGGCGGCAAGCACCCATCCCAGTGCACTGGTTCTAGTCAGGGGCTGGGCGATGTTGTCGTTCGTCAATACCGCGATTGCGATTATTGTGAATGGCAGAGTTATCAAAAGACTTAACCTGGAGAAACGCAGTTGAGAGCTTGTAGGCAAATTGTGGGCACAGAGAAAGACGATTGCGCCCAGCACGCCTAGGGTTGAAGCGGCGGTAAGAATCGGGGCGTCTGGTCGAAGTGGG
>JAGGDZ010000271.1 GCA_024648655.1 Chloroflexota bacterium
TGTCAAGAATTCTATCGACGGGCTTGAGCCTCACGAATCTACGAACGTGCAGGCGGGGCTGGACTTGGGCGTGCAGATGGCGCAGAATGCGAGATGGGAGCGTCCGCACGCGCACAACTATGTGATTCTTATGTCGGACGGCGTTGCGAATGTCGATGCGACGAATCCATTCGCCATTCTGGAGTCGGCGGGAGACTACGACGACGGCAATCCGATTAGGCTCATCACCGTCGGCGTGGGCATAGAGAACTACAACGACTACCTGCTGGAGCAGTTGGCGCAGCACGGCAACGGCTGGTATCGTTATCTGGACAATACGGATCAGGCGCGGGCGACTTTCAGCCGCGAGAACTGGCTCGCACTGTCGATACCATTCGCCGACCAGACGCGCGCGCAGGTTACTTGGAATCCTGATGTGGTAGCGGCGTGGCGCATTTTGGGCTATGAGAATCGTATCACGGCAGACGAAAACTTCGCGCAGGCACGCAAAGAATTCGCTGAGATACCGTCCGGCGCGGCCACGACGGTGTTTTATGAGCTTGATATGGTACGCTTCCCCAACTTGGGAGAGTATGTGAATCTGGGCGATGTGGAGGTACGCTGGGTTACCCCGCTGACCAACGACTCCAACCGGCAGCACCAGACCATAACCGGGCAGTCTGCCGGAGCACTGGAAAACGAGGACCAAGCTCTGGCGACCTTTGGAGCGTTGGTCGGTCTGGCTTCGGACAGGTACAGTACGCTGCCTTACAAAGACCGCTCGTTCGATGTTCATGACGACCTTATGTCGCTAAGCGAAGACCTGCGCGCGCTCGACAAGCATATCGGCGAACTGGCAGCTTACCGTGACTTCTCATTCTTGATGGATCACATAATCCAAGACACTCCCAGGATGGGATCGGGGTATAGCAGGTAGAACGCAAACCGACGGATCAAATGCGGCAGGCAGGGACGGGATCGGAGTCCCCGTCCTGTCCCTAGGGCTGCCCATATGTTTTGGTTGAAGCCGCATTGCCTGCTTTGCTACACTTGCGGATGGTGTCTTTCGCATGGAAGGCAAAGACAGTCATCGCGAATGAAGGGGTTCAAGCTATGGAAGAGAGTGCGTGGCTTACAACCGAAGAGGTGCGGCACATCGCGCTTCTGGCGCGCGTGGGAATGACGGACAATGAAGTAGAGCTGATGCGCGACCAGCTTTCTGACATTCTGGCGCAGTTCGAGGCGCTGAGCCGCGTGGATACCGGCGACCTCGAGCCAACGGGACACTCTGTGGACCTGCTTTCGGTGATGCGTGAGGACGTAGCGAGACAGTCGTTTTCGCGCGAAGAGGCACTTGCGAACGCGCCGAACCGCGAAGGGGAACTTGTTCGCGTCAAAGCAGTGCTGGAGTAGCGGTGAACAGGATGGACAGAATGAATTTGGCGGGGCTTACGGCACACGAAGCGCGGGAATTGCTGGACGCGGGCGAGATTACATCAGTTGAACTTACGACCGCTGTACTGGAGCGCGTCTCACAGGTGGAGGACAGGGTCAAGGCATTCGTGACCGTGACGGACGAACTTGCCATGCAGCAGGCTGAACAGGCGGACGCGCGCATCGCCGCGCGGGATGCCCAGCCCCTGACAGGCATACCGATGCTGCTCAAGGACAATATGGTAACTAAGGGTGTACGGACTACGTGCTCGTCGCGGATGTTGGAGAACTTCATACCACCCTACGATGCCACCGTTACAGGGAAGCTCTACGAACAGGGCGCAGTGCTGGTGGGTAAGGGCAACCTTGACGAGTTCGCGATGGGTTCGTCGAACGAGAACTCCGCTTTTCATCCCACGCGCAACCCGTGGGCACTGGATCGAGTCCCTGGCGGCAGCAGCGGCGGACCGGCTGCGGCGGTTGCCGCGGACGAGTGCATATTCTCGCTTGGATCGGATACGGGAGGTAGCATCCGACAGCCGGCGTCCCTGTGCGGCATCGTGGGCATGAAGCCGACTTACGGGTTGGTGAGCCGCTTCGGGCTGGTGGCATTCGCAAGCTCGCTAGACCAGATTGGACCGCTGACAAAGGATGTCCGTGACTGCGCCATCACGCTGAGCGCAATCGCCGGAAACGACCCCAGCGATTCGACTTCCCTGAGCATTGATGTACCGGACTATACGCGAGCGCTGACAGAAGACCTGTCCGGACTTCGCATAGGTGTTCCGTCGGAATACTTCGGCGCAGGGCTGGAGCCGGGCGTAGAGAGCGCCGTTAGCGCAGCGATCGACGTGATGCGTTCGCTTGGGGCTGAGGTGGAGGAGACATCACTGCCAAGCACACCTTACGCGCTGGCAGTGTACTACATTATCGCACCGTCGGAGGCGTCGGCGAATCTGGCGCGATATGATGGCGTGAAGTACGGCTTCTCCGTGCAGGACGCGGACGGAGTTTGGGACGCGCTGGAGAAGACACGACAGCATGGTTTCGGGCCGGAGGTCAAGCGGCGCATAATGCTGGGCACATACGCTCTTTCGGCCGGCTACTACGATGCCTACTACCTGCAAGCACAGCGCGTCAGGACATTGATTCGGCGTGAATTCGAGCAGGTTTTCACAAGGTTCGACGCCGTGGTGATGCCGACCTCCCCAACAGTTGCGTTCAAGTTGGGCGAGAAGACGGCTGATCCGTTGCAAATGTACCTGAACGACATCCTTACGATTCCGGCGAATATCGCGGGCATACCGGGGATGTCGGTACCTGCGGGCATGTCGGACGGCCTGCCGGTGGGCTTGCAGATAATGGCGCCCGCACTCAGTGAAGAGACGCTGCTGCGAATTGCGTACGCATATGAGCAGGCAACCGATTTTCGTGGAAAGTACGGGCCGCCGCCGCTGTAGGCACTATCGCGCCGCCAACTGCTTTATCGCATCCTCGTCCAACTCCACGCCTAGGCCGGGACCTGTGGGTACGGCGAGATAGCCATCTATTACTTGCAGTGGCTCTTTTAGAACGGAAATCTCGTCGCGTATCGAGATGGGTTCGATGTTGTACTCTTGCGAGTACGGGACTATATCGGCGTATGCGGCGCAGAAGTGCAGGTGCGCCACAGTGCTCAAGATTGGCTGCGTGTTGTGCACTGTGATGGGCTTTCCGAACGCCCTGCATAGCGCGGCGATCTTCTCGAACTCGGTAAAGCCCGGGGCTTTCACGATATCGGGCTGTATGATGTCCACCTTACCTCTGAGAATGAGATCACGGTACTCGTACTGCGTGTAGATCATCTCGCCGGATGCGATGGGGATGTCGAGAGCGTCCGCGATGGCCGCCAGTCCGTCGAGGTCGTAGTGAGGGCGCGGCTCCTCGAAGTGGAAGACGCCGAGCGATTCGAGCGCCTTGCCGATTTCCATAGCGTGGTGGACCGAGTAAGCGCCGTTCACATCCACGAGGATGTCTATGTCGTCACCGACGGCTCTGCGAACCTCCGTGACGGTCGCAACGGTGTAATCTCTGCCATCGTCCATCGCGCCGGGAATCGCGCTATGCAGCTTGTACCCTGAATATCCCTGCTCGACAAATGACGCTGCCCTGCGTCCCTCTTCCAGCGGTGTCATGTCACGGCGCATGGAACTGGCGTACATACGAATCTTGTCGCGCTTCATGCCGCCCAGCAGATTAGCGATGGGCTGACCGAGTGCCTTGCCCTTTATGTCCCAGAGCGCGATGTCTAAGCCGGAGATGGCGCACCAGACCGCTCCGCCCATCTCATAACCGTTAACTGCGCTCTCCATCTCGTCAAAGCGCATGGCAGTGTCAATAGGATCCTTGCCAACAAGCGCCGGCTTGAGAAGATCCTCGACCAGCGCCTTGATGACGGTAGGTTGGCGGCGGAAGCACTCCCCTATCCCGACGATACCCTCGTCCGTATAGACACGCACGAAGGGGAAGCTACGGTCGAGTATCAGGCATTCGACATCGATGATTTTCATTGCAAGCATCCGTCCTATCAAACTAGATTCATTCTAGGCGATTACACGGCAGCGTCGCCGCGTTCGCCGGTACGGACACGGATCGTGTCTTCGATGGGGTAGATGAAAATCTTGCCGTCGCCGATTTCGCCGGTTCGGGCAGATTCCACGATGATGTCAATCACCTGATCGACGTCATCGTTGCGCACAACCAGTTCTAGTTTTACCTTGGGCAGCATATCGACGACGATGGGTTGCCCGGCGCGCCCGGTATGCACGATGCCGCGCTGTCCCCCGCGCCCGGTAACCTGGGTGGCGTTCAAGCCGTAGAAGCCTGCGTCGCCGAGTGAGTCCTTCACGACGGTCAATTTTTCGGGTCTGATTATAGCTTCAACCTTCTTCACGTCTCACCTCCCCGTGCCAATTCCGTAAGGGTTATCCATTAGGGCTAGAATGCCCCTGCACTGTTCCTTTCCACAAGTGTGGAAAGGAACACCTGCACTTTCGTGATAGTGCGCTGTCGCTCCGCGCGTATTATTGGAACCTGTAGGCAGGTTCTTCGTGCTCCGAAAGGTCAAGCCCGATAGCCTCGCTGTTTTCGGAGACTCGCAGCCCGATGGTGTACTTCAGCGCTAACAAGATAATCGCAGTAACAGCGAACGCCCAGCCCCAACTCGCGACGATGGAGATTATCTGAATGCCAATCTGCTGAATGCGAGGAATATCCAGCGTACCGAAGCCCACACCTACGAACAAGCCGGTGGCAATTCCACCCCAGGTGCCGCCGATGCCATGCACGCCCCAGACGGAGAGCGCGTCGTCCAATTTGAGGTTGATAAGGAACCGCGCGGCGATAGCGCAAAGCACGCCACCAACAAGACCGATAATCACAGCGGGCATGGGACCGACGAAGCCTGCGGCGGGCGTTATAGCCACAAGACCGGCTACTGCTCCGGAAGCCGCTCCGATAACCGATGCCTTGCCGTCCTTTATCCAAGTGAAAGCCGCCCAGCCGATAGCGCCTGCCGCAGCCGCCGTATTCGTGACTACAAAGGCATTGACCGCTGTGCTGTTGGCGGCAAGCGCCGAGCCTGCGTTGAATCCGAACCAGCCGAACCAGAGCATGCCCGTGCCCAGCACGACCATCGGCACATTGTGGGACTCCATCGGTTCTGTGCCGAATCCCATGCGCCTGCCAACGATGAGAGCGGCGGCGAGCGCGCCGACGCCGGATGTGATGTGGACGACATTACCGCCCGCGAAGTCCAGCGCGCCAAGGTCGAGTATCCAGCCGCCTTCAGCCCATACCCAGTGGGCGACGGGAGCATAGACCAGCGTTACCCAGAGAACCATGAAGATCGCATAGGCGCTGAATTTCATGCGCTCGGCGAAGGCGCCGGTGAGTATCGCAGGTGCGATGATAGCGAACATGCCCTGGAACATCATGAAGAGCAATGGCGGTATGCCACCGTCCTCGCCTACTTCCGCGCTAACGCCGCTCAGCCCGAAC
>JAGGDZ010000514.1 GCA_024648655.1 Chloroflexota bacterium
CGCAGCGCGGGTTCGCTGCGCCCGCCAATCCATATCGGCGGCATGCCGTCTGGCGGGAAGACGGGTTTGGGCTGCACGGTTACATTATTCAGCGTGAAGTGCTGCCCGTGGAAGGTAACATTGTCCTCCTTCCATAGCAGGCGCATTACTTCTATCGCCTCTTCGGTGCGGCTAACGCGGCGGCGGCGGGTGGTGCCGCAAGCCTCGTACTCGGTGGCGTCTTCCGTGCCAAGACCGACTGCCGGAAGACTGCGCCCGCCTGAAAGGAAGTCCAGGGTAGCGATCTCCTTGGCAAGAATCGTGGGATTACGCAGCGGCAGCGCGATGACGCTCGTGCCGAACTTCAGGTTTTTCGTGCGCGCCGCAGCAAAGGAGAGCGCGACTATCGGCTCCATGTTTAGGAACGGTGAGACGATGCGGTCGCTCAGCCATATCGAATCGATGTCCAGATCTTCGCAAGTATCCACATATCGCCATAGATGCTCGGGGTCGTCGCTCGGAAAGGGCCAGCCGCCGAATCCGATGCCTATCTTTATGGACATGTTGTTTCTCTCTCTTCCTAATTTGCCTGATTGCCTATCATATGCACAGGCTCTCGAGTCTGCATACATTATATGTATCGGCAAGTATATATCAAAGAGGGCAAACGCAAGCGCTGACAGACGCGCCTTTACTGCCAAAGAGACGCCGCATATAATCGTTGAATCTTATTGTTGAATCTTAATATAGTGTCGGCAAGACCGCGTTCTTGCTTCAGTTCATGCTTCATCTGTAGTCGCCTTATGGCTGAAGTTGCCGACCTGCCAATTTAATTGAGTCCGGAGGGAAGAAATGGCTGATGGAAATGCCGACATCGTCGTGATTGGCGGCGGGGTAAATGGTACAAGCATAGCCATGCACCTGTCCCGGATGGGCGCCGGTAAAGTGCTTCTTTTGGAGAAGGGGCATCTGGCGGGCGGCGCAAGCGGCAGGTCCGGCGCAATGGTGCGCGAACACTACCTCCATCCCACGCTGGTCAGGATGGCGATGGAGGCAAGCCGGATATTCCATAACTTCGGCGACGCAGTCGGTGGAGACGCGCGGTTCATCGAAACGGGCAGAGCGCTCTTCTTCGGGGAGCGGGACGAGGCGGCTGCCCGCGCAAATGTGGAGATGAATCGAGAACTGGGCGTTGATATTCATACGCTTACGCCGCCTGAACTCGCCGAACTCGTCCCGCAGGCGAACCTCGAAGGAATCGTGCTCGGCGTTTACGAGCCAACCTCAGGATACGCCGACCCTGTGGCGACTACCTACGCCTATGCGAATCGAGCGCGAGAATTCGGAGCCGAAATCGTAACGGAATGCGCCGTAACCGAACTGCTCACGCAGGGAGGCCGCGTCATCGGTGTGAATACTGAGCGCGGCACAATTGAAGCCGACGCAGTCGTTGTGGCTACCGGCCCCTGGATAAACCAACTTGCGGCTCCTCTCGGTGAGTCCCTCCCCATATCTCCGATAAGAGTGCAGATGGTGCATCTTCGCCGACCACCATCGCTGGAATCTCTGAATACTAACATCATCGACTACACGACGGGCGCGTATTTCCGCGTTGACTCCGGATACGGCACTCTGATCGGTGGCGAAGATTCGGACGACCTAACCGAAGTCGTGAATCCCGACGGCTTCGGGCTGAATGCCGACCACAACACCATCACCAGGTTCTGGGACAGAGCCAAAATGCGCTTCCCCGACTTCAGCGCGGCAACTCAGAGAGGCGGATACGGATCCCTATACGACATGACGCCCGACGGCAACCCGATTCTGGACAGCTCATCAAATGTTGATGGTCTGTACTGGGCGGTAGGCTTTAGCGGGCACGGCTTCAAGCTGTCTCCCGTGGTTGGGCGCATGGTCGCGGAGTTCGTGATGCATGGCGAAAGCGCCGACCATCCAATCTACGAGTTCCGCGCGAGCAGATTCGCCGAAGGCGACCTTTTGGAAGCCGACCATCCCTACGAAGGACGCAGGCACCAGTAAGACCGAGCTACGCACCTCTGAAGCGCGTCGGGCTGAAGTGCTCGATCAGGTCGGGCTTTGCGCCGGTAATATGCTCTGCCATCAGCTTGCCGGTTATCGCGCTGAGCAGAATGCCGCTGCGGTAGTGTCCCGATGCCACATGAAGCCCCTGCCAGCCGGGAATCGCGCCAAGCATCGGCGCGTCATCGGGTGAACCGGGGCGCAAGCCCGCAAGCGCCCAATTGAGGCGCGCGTCCCGCAGCGAGGGTACGAGGACTTCCGACATATTCATAATGTCCTGCACCGCGCCCGCCGTTACCCGGTCGTCGTAGTCGGCTTCCTCAACTGTTGCACCCGCTATGACCGAGCCGTCGTTGCGCGGCACGAGCAAGCCCCAGCCACCATGAACGACAGTCTGAATGCTGCGACCGACAGGCTGCAAGTTCAGATTGACCCCCCGTACCGGACGCACCGGAACATGGCTTCCCAGTTTCTCCGCGATGATGCTGCTCCACGGACCCGCTGCGATCACCACATGGTCTGCCAGCAGCTCTTCGTTGTGAAGGCGAACGCCGCTGATACGCAAGCCGCTGCGTACCATACCGATGACTTCGGTGTGCTCTCGAACGCTCGCGCCAAGTCTTTCTGCGGCACGAGCGTATGCCGCGCTCAGGCGCTGGTTGTTAACGCGGCAGACCTCGGGCATGAATATCCCACCCGCGATGCGATCATTGAGCATAGGCTCCATCTCCCGCACTGCTTCCGCGTCCAGCCACTGCGCTTCCGAGCTGCGCCACTCCCCTTCAACGGTCGCGGCGTGAAGCATCTGCGCTTCCTCCTCGCTGAGCGCGAGTTCCAGTTCGCCGCACTGCGCGAATTCGATATCCACACCCGATGCCTCCGCCAACTCCGGCGCAAGTTCGTGAAACATCTTTAGGCTGCTGTTCACAAGCTGCGTGTAGGGATCCGTAGGATTACCAAATAGGGACGATAGAATGCCGGACGCTGCATTTGACGCCGCCATGCCAATCTCGTCCCGCTCAAGAACGGTCGTGTTTACGCCTGCCTTGGCGAGGTGATAACCGATCGAGCAGCCTATGACTCCTCCTCCGATCACGATTGCATCGGTGCCTGCGCTCGTCATGGCTTACTCCTCCCTGTACGGCAGCGTGTCGGGCAGTGTGGGGACGACTCCGTCAATTAGATAGTCCGCGAGTTGCTCGAAGTCAACCGTCATGATGTCCGGCTGGTACGGGGATTCTTCCATCGGCAGCCCGTAACGATTGACGTATGCGCCGCGATAGCCGCACGCGCGCGCTCCCATGATGTCGAAGGAGTGAGACGCGACCATCATCAGCTCGCCCACCTCCGCTTCCAGGATGCGCGCCGCTTTGCGATACACACCCGGATGCGGCTTGAACGCCCCTGCTTCTTCCACTGAAATCACGGCATCAAAGTCGAACTTGATTCGGTTCTTCACAAGATGGTCGAGATACCACGGCTCGCCGTTGGACAGCCCGACGAGCTTGTATTGCCCCTTCAGACGGCGCAAGCCGCTTACGGCGTCTTCGAATGGCTTGAGCTGCTGCCAGACCTTCATGAACTCTTCGACTTCTTCGCGGTTGAAATGGATGTTATTGGAGCGAAGAGTGTACATGAAGCCGTACTTACAGACGGTCAGGTAACCGCTGTGCCCCAGCATCAGGATAGTGTCCTGGTACTGCTCCACACGCTGCCGCAGACGCCATTGCGCCCAGAACGCAGCGGCGTCTATTGGCGACTCGCGCTTAGCCAGAAACTCGTCTATGTGCGGCATCAGGCTGCCCGCAAGGTCGAGCACCGTGCCGAATAGGTCGAATGTCAGCGTGTTGACGCCTTCAACCGCGTTGTCACTCATATCGGAATCGCTCCCCTGAATACCTGAATAAAAGTGGTTCTTCTTTGGTTAGACTTCGTGATACCGCCACAGCCGGAAGGCATAGTACGCTCCGCATATAGCCGTGGAAAGCACTGTTGACAGACCTATGGCGAACGACCACATCGCCGAACCCTCCGCCGAGCCTCGCGCGATGAGATAATTGTTCCGCACCTGCACATCGAAGATATTGGCGTACAGAAAGCCCGCGAGCGAGCCGATAATCGCCAGTCCGAACGCGAGGATGAAGCTCGTTACCAAGACGTTTCGCGTCGCCTCCGGCTTGAGCCACGACACGAACACGGCTATGCCGGTGGCTATCCCGATGGACAGCGCCGTGAGCGTCAGCCGCTCGCTCCACGTGGGCGGTATTATCGAGGAAAACAGCGCAAGACTGACGAGGCCGAATCCCAATCCCAGCAGGAATGACAGCCCGCCTCTTAAGGACATTGCGAAGAATTTTTCCACCTGGGCCTCCCGTGTTGATGGCGCGATGCAGTTCGCGCCGTGTCGTCTAGTGATGCTTACAATTCTTCAATTATAGACGATACGGGCGGGAGGTGTGATACAAATCAGAAGTGCCTATAGAGACCAAGGGCAAGCATTTGCGCCTGCCCTTGGTCTTTGCATTATCGCTGCCCGTCGAAGACGGGGCGACTACCCAGTCCAGTTGCTGCCGATGATTGCAATCAGGATGACGACCAGCAATCCGGTCGTCCATCGCTGGTTGTTATCCACCTTGCTTTCCAGCCTGTCCATCCTGCTTTCCAGCCTTTCCATCCAAGAGAGCATCTCGCATCGCACTCGTCATCGCTGCCACACCCCTTTTCAAGAAGCGCTATTCGCTTGCGGTCGTCAGTCATCGCCATTGCAAAGCCTCAACTGAACCCATTCGTTCTAATTCAGTCTAGTCGTCGCCCTGCGCTACGGCTGCCTTGCCGATTCCGATCTGCCCCATTCGCGCCAGCACATCGGCCTGCTGCTCCGGTGTGAGAGGCAGTCCCGGGGGACGCGGGTCGCCGCAGTCGATGCCCAGCCGCTCGCTCAGAATGAACTTGGCGGTCGGGTGCAGCCCGTGTTCGCGCGCCAGTAGCGTAGCATCGCTCGCCCTGTCCTGTGCCGCCTCCGCGCGCTCCCAGTCGCCGTCCTGATAAGCATTCCATATCTCCACCCAAAGTTCGGGCGCGTAGTTCGGAGGACCGTCAACGCAGCCTGTCGCGCCAATCGTGAGCGCGGGCAGCATCAGCATGCTGTTCCCGATAAGGCAGTCCAGGCCCATATGGGCGAACGCGCGCACGTTGGCGAAAGTGATTGCCGAATGCTTCAGCCCCTTCAGCTGCGGCACCTCGTCCTGGATCTTCTTCATCAGCTCAGGCGTAATCTCGACGCCCGTGGACTGTGGCAGGTTATATACGAACAGCGGAAGATCCGCCGCCTCGCCCACAATCCTGTAATGCTCGACAATCGCGTCGTCGCTCTGGCGGTAGAAGAACGGCGGCACGCAGCAGATGGCTTCGTTACCCATCTTCGCGGCATGTTCCGCTAGTTTCGCGGCGCGCTCGGTCGTTGCCGCGCCCACATGCATGATGTTATTGACCCGCCCTCGATTCTGCTCCGCTGCGGCTTCCGCTATTCGCATGTTCTCTTCATCGTCGAGCAGCACGCTCTCCCCTGTGCCGCCCGCAATCCAGAATCCATGCACCCCTGCCTGTATGTTGTACTCCATTACCTCGCGGAACGCGGCTTCATTCAGCCTGCCGTCCTCTCCCATGGGCGTGATAATTGCGGGCAAAATGCCTTCGAAGTCTGCCATTCGATACCTCCTGCATTGTATATGATACTATGCGTGATTCTATCATGTTGCAGCGTAAAAAGTGCTCTCTGTCCCTGCATCCTGCCCATCCATGTTAGTCGCGTGAAATTGTGCGATTTACCTCAATTTCAAATCCAAAGCCTTGACTTGTTCGCTGAATGTATGTTAAATATCCAGCAACTCATAGGTAAGGCTATGAGCCAAAAGCCTTGGGGAAAGATGGAAATCAGACGAGGAGGGACAAAATGAGACCTAAGTGGTTAGGAAAGAAGCTCCTATTTGGGGCAGTAGCGGCGACCGCGTTGATTGGCGCGATTGCATGTTCAGCACCCGCGGCAGCTCCACAGCAGCCGCAAGCTCCGCAGCAGCCGGCCGCGCCGCAAGCGCCACAGGCAGCAGCGCCCGCACCCGCGGCGCCGGCCGCGCAGGCTACTACTCCGCCGGCCGCGCAGGCGGCGCCCACGGCAGCCCCACAGCAAGCGGCACCCAGCGGTGGTGCAATGATGGAAGATAAGCCGAGTGGCAAGCTGCTCATCGCGGTAACCCGCATCGGCGCGCCGAACGGTCTTCCCCGCTTCTGCTCCGCAAGCGCGGGCGGCTGTGCTGAGATAATCTACATGGCAGGCTTGACAGAGACGCTGTTCAACTCCGCACTGGATGCGACAGGTTCAGCCACGACCGAGCCTATGCTCGCCACCGAATTCACGCTTGACCCGTCGCTGGAGTTCGGCGACTTCACACTGCGTGAGGGCATCCAGTTCCATGACGGTTATGGCGAAATGACTTCCGAGGACGTTGCGTTCTCGTACAACGACGCGAACTCGGTTACCAACCCGGAGAGTGTCCACGGACAGGCGGGCGACTTCGCTCCGCTGATTGCCAGCATGGACCCGATCGACCCCTACACCGTGCGCTTGCAGTACCGCAACTATGACAGCCGAGGCGTACTGCACCGCTTCAGCCGCTTCTGGCAGACGGCCGGCATCGTCAGCAAGAAAGTGTTCGACGAAAAGGGCGTTGAAGGCATGCAGGGGACTTACGTGGGCGTAGGCGCGTTTGAGATTGACGAGCCGCACACGACAGAAGGCTGGGTGCAGCAGAAGCACATCAAGCTGACCGCATTCCCAGACTACTACGCCAAGGGCGAGGGGAATATTGGTCCCTTCGTGGAGCATCTTGAATGGCGCGACATCCCCGCAGGCGAGTCCCGCGTAGCGGCCCTGCAGGCGGGTGAGGCGCAGATTGCTCAGGTCGAGTTGGCAGCGCTTCCGAGCTTGCTCTCGGACGCTCGCTTCGACGCTCAGCGTGGCGGCGCGCACAACGCGATGTTCAACATCTCCATGGCTTCCGGTAACTACTGGGAAGAATTCGGCGCACTGACGGGCGAACAGCTCGAGCGCGACCGCGAAACCGATGGCTACCCCTACATTGGCAACCCGTTCGAGAGCGGCGCCTATGACGAAAATACGCCTTCGATGCAGTCCTCTAAGCTGGTGCGCAACGCGCTGGCATGGGGCATTGAGCGCGACGACCTGGTAGAGAACATCATCTCCGGTCTGGGTGTGGTCAACCACCAGCCATACCTCTCCATCAACAACCCCAACTACGACGACTCTTGGAGCTGGGGCACGGACTACGACCAGGCTAAGTCCCTTCTGGGTGAAGCGGGCTACCCGGACGGATTCGAGATGGACATGTGGATTGGCACCGGCGAGCTTAACGCTCACGTAGGTGAGGCTGTCGGCGCAGGCTGGCAGGAGAACCTCGGCGTCAAGGTCAACCTGATTAAGACCGAGTACGGCACGTTCCGCCCGGGCCTCGTTGCCCGCACGAACAAGACTCCGTTCACCGGCTGCGGTGACGAGAACCACTCCAACTTCCCGTTTG
>JAGGDZ010000507.1 GCA_024648655.1 Chloroflexota bacterium
GCAGCCTGCCGTGTCTCTGGCAGACTAGGACCGAGACCTTTCGTCGCCTAATGATAGTTGGGTCCCAGGCGACTTTGACTTGGCTATGACTTGCCAACGTCCTTCACTGAGAAATGGAGCCTTGGCATTATTCGCCAGGGTAATCGCCGGACTGTGGGGCATATTAGGAATCTACGCGGACGCAATCCGGAGCATCGCTTTGCTCAGCATCGCTCCGCGGCACAACAGGCTCAACGGCAGTTACCCCGGTCTTGGATTCGGACATCCGACGATTGTGGCGCCGACTGTTCTTGGCGATGAGTCGCTTCATTTCGCCTTCGATTAGGCTGAAGTCCCTCTGCGGAATTAGGTGCAGAGTATCGAAGAACGCAAGAGGCCAGATCTCGGGCACCCAGCGCTTGACGTATTCCATTCTCGGTGCAAGCAACAATGCGTCTATATAGTCTTCCTCCCGCAACACAATCTCAGGCTTGATTTTTACGCGATACGGATAGTTCTCCCCACGCGTGCCAATGTTCCAGATAGGCGTTCGATCCTCGAAATACGATGATGTAACGCTCACAACCCCGGTCCATTTTCGGAGTTGCCTTACGTATAGCAGCATCTTGTCATCCGGCTGCATGCGCTGTGCCCTGCGCCGATACCTCGAACCCATTCCGAAAATACTGTATCCCCTGTCTCGCGTGACCTGAAAGTCACCGAGCGTCGCCGAGACCATCCAGTAGTTTCTACCCATAGCGCAAAATTTCTCCGTGGAGTCCTGTATGTCAGACAATACTATCATGCCTGACAAATAGCCACCGAATAACGCCCATACTGCCTTATCTCGACCTTGTCCGAAATCTGTGCAGACGCACGTCAGTCGAGTTCCCGCATAATCTTGTATATATGCAGGAACAGTTTCGCGCCTTCCCGTGCAAGTTCGAGATTGCCGACTCGGGCTGAGGGGTCGAGATGATCAAAGAATGAAAACTCTGTGTAATGTACATCCCCACGCGACCGTAGGGCATCCACAAGCCGCCGCGACTCTTCTGAAGGAACTAGCCTATCCTGACGGTCATGCATGACAAGCACCTTGGCTCTCAGACTGTCAATGTTGGCGCTGGGCGATATGCTACGCAGTGTTTCGAGAGATTCCGAAGGCAAGAGGGCGATGAGCCTGTGAGCAGTCTCAAGGTCGGGCGCATTGAGAATGTCGTAAACGAGACGAGCATCGGGAGACAGGTTGGAGGGCGTGACTGCGTTATTCTCGATGGTATCTGCAAGCGTGGCGCGCTCGACGGGATCATCGACCGATTCAAGGAGATGCGTCCTTACGACCTGAACGCTGAGTCTGTCCGGCTCCCACGGTCCGCTCTCTTCGTCATAAAAGCGCCTTGCGGACACCACGGACGCTATCAGGTCTTCAGCTTCGTAGTAGCCGGCAAATGAATTCACTACTTTCACATGGTCTCTGATGCGCTCGTCCTGGGCAGCCACCATCATTAGGGAAGCACCGACACAAAAGCCCGCCATTCCCACACCATTCTCGTCAACCATATCCAGTGAGCGCAGATGCTCGAATCCTCTTACCAGATCACTTGCCTCTTGTTCGGTGACTCGCCTCTGCGCCATCCGCTCCGACCATGGAATCATCACGACGATTCCCGTCCGTGCCACTGCATTGCCAAGATTTACGATGCGCTCGTCGTCCTTGCCCGCAGGATTCACGCCAAGGAAGAAAAGCACGGCGCTATGCTCACCACCGCCTGCAGGAATGTACAGATCGGCAATTCCGGTGACGCCATTATCAAGCGGGTAAGAGATTTCTCTTCGTTCCGGCGTCGCGGTAAACCACTGTGAAGGCTTAACGGGAACAGTCGGCAACACCTGCGCAACAAAGCCAATCGAACGAAGCGTTGCTCTGACTTGTGGCGTCCAATAGAGTACGAACGCGGTCGCAACAATTGAGAGAGCGATCACACATACTTGTATAAAGCGAGGTGAGCTTAAAGCAAAGTACAGGATAGACTTCATGATATTCTGAATGCTATTCTTGTTGCACCTTCTGGCTTTAGGATACCATCTATGAGCGCGCACAACGAGGTAAAGAATCACGTGCCCAAGCTTGGCGCAATCGTTGTTGCCGCCGGACAAAGCAGCCGAATGCGGGGAGTGGACAAGATTTTCTACCCGCTGGGCGGAATGCCTCTCATATGGCACAGCCTTTTGAGTCTGCTGAGCCACCCTTCAATCAGTCGGACAGTGCTTGTGACCGCAAAGGAAAATGTCCGTCGGGCGGATGAACTGATAGCCTCACAGGCGCCGGGTGAAGAAATCAGCGTCTGTAAGGGAGGGGAGCGCAGGCAAGACTCCGTTCTACGAGGCCTGGAGCAACTTGGCGATTGCGACCTGGTGATCGTACACGATGGCGCGCGTCCGTTCATCACTACTGAACTTCTGGACAGGGGCATAGCGGCAGCGCTGGAAAATGGCGCGGCAATCGCTGCAGTTCCGGTCAAAGACACCATCAAGCAATCTAACGATAGCGATGTTGTAGAGCGTACAATTCCGCGTGACAGGCTCTGGGCGGTGCAGACTCCTCAGATTTTCGACGCCTTGCTCCTTAAGGAAGCACATCAGAAAGTTCACGAAACGGTTACCGATGATTCCTCCATGATTGAGGCAATTGGGCATCCGGTAAAAGTGTTCCAAGGCTCGTACTTTAACATCAAAGTTACTACGCCCGAAGATTTGACGATAGCGCGAGCGATTCTTGGAGAAAACGCTGCCACCATCAAGAGAGTTGTCCAATGACGACTCGGTCCGGCATTGGCTTCGATGTACATCCGTTGGTCGAAAACCGTCCGCTGTTCCTTGGGGGAATCGAGATCCCATACGAACGTGGACTTGCTGGCCACAGCGACGGTGATGGCTTGATACACGCCGTGATTGACGCCATTCTGGGCGCGGCCGCTTTGGGAGACATCGGAACGCACTTTCCGTCGAGCGACGACAGATTCAAGGGGATCGCAAGTACAGAGTTACTACTCCAGACCCTCGCTGTGGTAGAGCAAACTGATTGGCGCGTTATCTTCGTTGATGCTACAATACTCGCCGAGCGTCCAATTCTCGCGCCCCATATGAGCGACATCCGCCGCTCGCTTGCAGCCGCACTGCGACTTCCCTCAGACGGAGTGAATATCAAAGCGACTACGACAGACGGTTTGGGATTTTTAGGACGCAGCGAAGGTATCGGAACATTGGCAATAGCAACCGTCGAACGAAAAACATGAAACTCTATAATACCCTTTCCGGCCGTAAAGAGGACTTCACCACTCCCGACGGCAATGTTCGGATGTACGTGTGCGGCATCACACCCTACGCACCGTCTCATATTGGGCACGCGATGATGTCCGTCGTCTTTGATGTTGTGAGACGCTATCTTGAATTCAAGGGTTACGCCGTTACTCACATCCAGAACTTTACGGATGTAGATGACAAGATAATCCTAGCAGCCAACGACCTCGGGATTCCTACGACCGAGCTTGCCGAATCGAATATCCGGCAGTATCTCGAAGAGATGGATGCCCTCAATGTGTTGCGCGCCCACACTTACCCCAGGGCTACGACCGAGATTCCCGCAATCGTTGACATGATTGAATCTCTGGAAATGCAGGGCTATGCGTACAATGTCGATGGCGATGTCTATTTCCGTGTGAGACGCAATGACGACTACGGGAAACTCAGTCGTCGCAGTTCGGAAGATTTGCTGGCGGGCGCTCGCGTTGAGGTAGAAGAAGCGAAGGAAGATCCCCGGGACTTCGCGCTCTGGAAGTCTCAGAAGCCCGGAGAGCCTGCATGGAACAGCCCATGGGGAGCCGGCAGGCCCGGCTGGCACATTGAGTGCAGCGCAATGTCAATGCGATACCTCGAAGAGGGCGTTGACATTCACGGCGGCGGCCAAGACCTTATCTTCCCCCACCATGAGAACGAGATTGCTCAGAGCGAGTCCTACAGCCAGCAAAAGCCGTTTGCCCGCTTCTGGCTGCATAACGGTCTCCTCAGCATCAACGAAGACAAAATGAGCAAATCTATTGGCAATGTCATAACGGTAGGCGAGGCTTTGAGCCGCTTTTCCGCGCCTGCTCTTCGCCTATTTTTCCTCAGCTCGCACTATCGCAACCCTCTGGTGTACAGCGACCAGAACGTCTTGGCGCAGGAGCGCGCAATAGAGAGAATAAGAAACGCAGCGAACTCTGACGGAAAGCACGCCGACGGCGACACCCTAGACGCATCAGAATATAAGCAGACGTTTGTCGAAGCGATGGACGACGACTTCAACACTCCTAGAGCGCTTGCCGCCATTTTCGACCTGTCGAGAGATATTAATCGCTCCTCAGAACAAGGCAGCAATACGGCATCCGCACAGAAGACCTTGAGGGAATTAGTTAGTGTGCTTGGGATAGACCTCGATGAATCCACATCAAGTGCAAGTGGGGACATTGCGCCGTTCGTCGAGCTGCTCGTGCAAATCCGGACGGAACTTCGCAGTGCAAGGCAATTCGCTCTCGCCGACAGGATTCGGGATGAACTCGCCGACCGCGGAGTAAGTCTTGAAGACTCAGGTAGCGGCACCGAATGGCGGTTCAGACCGAATCAGTGAAGCTCTTCCCCAGTCGGTAAATTTGAATGGCTAAGGGTGTACTGGCAGATCTGAAGCGCATTGTCGGCTCCGAGGGTGCTTCCGACCGGCCTGACCGTCTGAGCCGGTACACTGGCGACGCCCTTGGGACTTTTCGCGCATTCCAATTTGCAGGCAGACTGAGCGCACGGCCTAGTGTTGTGGTCTGGCCTCAAACCTCCCATCAGGTCTCCCGTGTCCTGCGTTACGCACAGCAGCAGCAAGTTCCTGTCGTTCCCTACGGCGGAGGTACCGGCGTCTTCGGGGCTGCCGCTCCAATCGAAAATTGCATCATTTTAAGCCTTGATAAGATGAACGGAGTACTAGGGCTGTCAAGCTACGACTTCACTGGGACATTCCAGCCAGGCGTAGTGCTTGCTGATGCTGCCTCAGTGTTGGGGAGCGCCAGTATGCTGTTGGGACACGATCCGTGGAGCCGACCGATTGCTACCGTCGGTGGTGCGATTTCGACTGACGGTGTGGGTTACACCGCCGCCAGACACGGTTCAATGGGAGATCAGGTGCTCGGGATAGAGGCGGTACTAGCAGATGGGGAGATCATACGCACCCGCGCGAGCGCTAAACCGACGAACGGACTTCCCCTAGACCGCCTTCTTGTAGGCACAGAAGGCACTTTCGGCGTCGTTACCGAGGCAACCATCCAGACGTTCCCACTTCCGGAGAAGCGTGTGATCGCCTGCGTGGAATTCCCCACATTTGAGGCAGGGTTTCAAGCGATTTGCGGTCTGTACGCTGAACAGGTACGACCGACCATGATTGACTACGGCACCGAATCGGATTCGGCTGCTCGGTCAAAGGCTGACGAAGACGCGACTCTGTACATTTCATTTGAGGGCTTTGAGGAAGATGTAAAATCCCAGTGGAACAGAGCGCTGGACATTTGCCGCCGTTACTATGGAGTGGAAGGTTCCCAAGAGGAAGCTGTGCGGTTTTGGCGGACCCGTCATGCCTCCGGAGAGCGTTACAAGCACAATGTCCTCGAGACTCAAGACCCCGCAGGGGTCAGGCACAAAGCGTCATCATTTCGCATGGACTATTTGCATGTGTCTCTCCCAATCTCACAAGTCTTGGAGTATAGGCGAAATTGCATACGACTATTCGCAGACAGAGGCATAAAAGTTCGAGAGTGGTCGATATGGGCACGTCCGGAGTTCTTCTCTTTCCTGTTCGAGCAGGAAGTTGACAAGGGTTGCGAAACCTCTCCTGTGCTAGGACAAGTGGTAGATGAGGTGCTGACGCTGGCACAGCAGATGGGAGGCTCGATGGAGTATTGCCATGGAGTCGGACTGAAGCTTTCTCATTTGGTCGCAGCCGAGCACGGCAGCGGATTGGATGTGATGCGCCGGATAAAGCGTTCTATAGACCCCAACGATGTCCTGAATCCGGGCAAACTACTGGGCTGAGCCGAGCAGCACGGACGACCTAGCAGTCTTTACCCTGAGCGATACTAAGAGGCAAACCTTACGCTCAAAATCGACACCGCGATGAAGACTACGACCATGAAGATTGTGAACTGAAACAAGACTCGCTCAATTCCGCGCCTCGTGCGGAAAGAGCCTTCAGCCGCCCCAAACAGGCCCGTGCCTTGTCCCCTCACCTGTAGGAGAATTATAACAACCAGTATGACAGATATAGCTATCTGGACTATGTTCAACCAAGCCATTTTGTTCCTTCTTCGTTGCCGATATCGAGCAGGCGCTCATTAACTCATGCCTAGTCTAGCGAGTGATTTTGGCTTGCCGTCCCCATGATACACATCCATAATTGTCCTCGCCAGTTTATCCGAATGGTGCCGAACAGGATGTGAATCGTCCGTGAGGTCTTCAAGACACAGGCAAGCTCCATTCAGTGATTCTCCCCGGTGGCGTACCGGCGAACCATAGAATTCCGGCCCTAATTCTCTTGGGTTGTCATTTGCGACCACATAATCAACTATGCCCGGGAAAGTGTGACTCGTCAGCGCCTCATAATGATCGACGACCGAATAACCCTCTGTTTCCCCTTGCTGCGTGGCAATGTTGGTTACGAAGACTTTTCTCGCCCGAGATGCGCTGATCGCCTCCCTAATACCCTTGACCATCAAGTTGGGGAGAATGCTCGTGTAAAGGCTGCCCGGTCCGATAACAATAAGCTGAGCTTCCTTCAGCGCTTTAACTGCCATCTTATGGGCAGAGGCGTCGGGCGGGTGAATCATCAGATGCTCAATGCCGCCGCGAGACTCAGCAACTCTCGACTCTCCGTGTATGGTTTCCCCGGTTCTCAATTTTACCGA
>JAGGDZ010000522.1 GCA_024648655.1 Chloroflexota bacterium
TAACCTAATGACGTAAATTCCGCACGCCCGACCCGCGCCAACACTCCGGATTCCCGCCTGCGCGGAAAGGACAAGAATAGCCAAAAAACAATAGGAGAAGGAACATGAAAATCACCGACGCATCTATGGAGATATACCGCTGGGACCGGCCCGTGCCCATCCGCAATGGGATGTACACATACCCGACGGTCGCGCTGAATCTGATTAAGCTGGAGACGGACGAAGGCATTACGGGCTATGGGTACATGGGCGGGGAGCATGTGTCCGATGAGATGACGATGGGGACATTCAACAATATGAAGCAATTCGTCATCGGACAGGACCCATTCGACAATGAGCGCCTGTGGGACGAGATGTGGCAGCCCAAGCTCGTTGGCAGGCGCGGCACATCTACACGCGCCATCAGCGGCATAGACATCGCGCTCTGGGACATCAAGGGGAAGGCGACGGATACTTCAGTGCATAAGCTGCTGGGCGCGTACACGGACCGCATACCGGTGTATATCGCAGGCGGGTACTACGAAGAAGGCAAGGGTTTGAACGAGCTTGCCGCCGAGATGGAGACCGCGGTGGAGATGGGATCGAATGCGGTGAAGATGAAGATTGGGGGCGCGCCTATCAACGAGGATGTGGAGCGCATTCGCACCGTGCGTGAAGCGGTCGGCCCTGATGTTAAGGTTCTGATGGACGCGAACTGCGCGTACCGATACTACGAGGCGATAGAACTAGCGCGCAAGGCGGAGAAGTACGATGTCTTCTGGTTCGAGGAGCCGGTTAACCCGGACGACTACGAGGGGCACCGTTTAATCAGCCGCTCGACCTCGATCCCGATAGCGACGGGAGAGAACGAGTACACGCGGTACGGCTTCCGCGACCTTATCAACAATCGATGCGCGGCTATCATACAGCCGGACGCGCTGATTATGGGCGGTCCCACCGAGTTCATGAAGGTGGCGGCTCTGGCGTCGGCTCACGACTTGCCCATCGCGCCGCACGGCAAGCAGGAGGTCCACATTCACCTAGTGTCGGCAATTCCGAACGGGCTGATACTGGAATACTATGCGGGAGCGGTGGATCCGATGCATGGCAAGGTGTTCGAGGAGCAGCTAGAGGTGGCAGACGGGCATGTGCTGGCGCCGGACAGGCCGGGCTTCGGGTTCACGCCGAACTTCGAGGCGCTCGCGCCGCACAGGGTGATGTAAAAGACGGCAATGAGAGGATGCGGGGCGAATACGCCTCCCGCATCCTCTGTGTTCCGCTTGCTTCAGGCTATTCTTCTTCTTCAGCCTCTTCGCCTTCAACACCCTCTTCGCCTTCGAACTCTTCTTCGTCCTCAAGATCGAAGCTATCGGTCTCAACGCGAGGTGGTGTGACGCGGGCAACGAATTCGTCGCTGTCGGTGAGCACGGTAACGTTGTCTGCAACAGTGATGTCGCTGACGACGATGGACTTCTCGAAGTCGTCAAGCCCACTGACGTCGGCTTCGACGGACGCGGGAATGTTCATGGGGAGCGCTTCGACGAGCAGCGAGGTGAGCGGCTGAAGCAAAGTGCCGCCCTGTTGAGTGGCGGGGGCGTTGCCGATGAGGGTGATGGGCACTTCAGCGCTGATGGTCTGCGTGACGTCCACGCGGATGAAGTCCACGTGCAGCAGGTCCTCGGTTACGGGGTGGCGCTGCACCTCGCGCACGAAGCAGATATTTTCGTCGTCGGACCCGTCAACAGCAACGGAGACGGGGATGTTGGTGCCGACGCGAGGTAGAATGCGGCGCAACTCGCCAGCTTCGACTTGAAGCTCCTGTGATTCGATGCCGGCGCCATACATGTGTACAGGCAAGATGCCCTGTCTGCGAAGCCGCTTAACTTTCTTGCCTGTCACAGTTCGCTGCGACAGGCTGAGGTTCTGCACATCCATTTGATTTGACGCTCCTATGTGTTTTGTTCTGTGTTTTATTCAAGTTTCACGACATGCAATTGTAGCACAGCGAATGTTGGGGATGCATGAAGTACGGGCACGTGTACCGTCCCAAGTACGGTGTGGAGTTTTGGAAGGAGCCAGAAAGACACGGCAACCTGCTATTCCAGACCCGGACGACTACGCCGCCACCAACTCACTCAGCGACAGTCCGTCATCTCCACTCAATACCCACTGCGTCAGCCATAAACCGTTCATCCT
>JAGGDZ010000328.1 GCA_024648655.1 Chloroflexota bacterium
GCAGTTTCGGCCAGCGGGCCTCCTGCGGAACCCAGAAGACGCCCTCGGCGCGGTACTCGTCGGGGTGCTCCGGGTCTGCGCCTTCGTCCTGCTCGGCCACCAGCCTGGCGTGGGCATCCTCGAATGCATCGGAGATGTACTTGAGGAAGATGAGGCCCAGGACGACGTGCTTGTACTCGGCGGCGTCCAAGCTGCCCCGCAGGGCGTCGGCCATCCGCCACAGCTCCGAGCGGTAATCCGGTGCGGAGCCGTCACCTTTCAATCCGGCACTGTCCCGTCTCCGACGCGCCGTCGTCATCGTGCAACTCTCCCTCGCTTATTCTCCGAGCGCCATCTGTCCGCCTCGCTCCTAGGATTCTTGTCCTCGGGTGCGTAGCCGTGCTTGCCCAGGAAGTCCGGAACGCTGCCGTACTCGACGGCGGCTTGGGCGTATCGAAGGTCGCTGTAGTCTATTTGTACGGCCACGAAGTCCTCTGTGCGTCACGACCTCGGCAAATCCTATATGCCATGAGACTGACTTCGGATGGGACGGACACCAGAGCCGACATCCCCGAGTGTACGGAGAAAGCCCCTAGACAAGTTGATATGAGAACACCTCTTAAATAATTTGCCCAAGGAATAAGTCATCTAAGATATTGCACTCAAACCGTTATCATTACTCATTATGGTGTGTCGTAAAGGGAATTATAGCACGGCGCCAGCCATCTTATTACATTTCGGTAGTGAAGCAGTGTCGTCTGTTGCAGCTCAGTCGTTCCTCGGTGTACTACCGGCCGAAGTCGACCAAGCCTGCGGACCTGGAGCTGATGGACGGAATGGACCGGCAGTATCTGAAGACTCCCTATTACGGTTCTCGCAGGATGACGGCCTGGCTCAGGACACAGGGACACCGGGTCAACCACAAGCGGGTGCAGAGGCTGATGCGGGCAATGGGGCTGGAAGCGATCTACCACAAGCCCAACACCAGCAAGCCTGCGCCGGGACACAGGACATACCCTTACTTGCTGAAGGGATTGACAGTCGACAGGGTCAATCAGGTCTGGGCAGCGGACATCACCTACCTGCCGATGCCCCGTGGCTTCATGTATCTGGTGGCAATTATGGACTGGCACAGCCGGTACGTGCTGTCCTGGAAGCTCTCCAACACTCTGGAGGCGGACTTCTGCATCGACGCCCTCAGGGAGGCATTGGGCAAAGGACAGCCTCAGATATTCAACACCGACCAGGGGAGCCAGTTCACCAGTGAGGCATTCAGTGGATTGCTGCTGGAGCGGGGGATCAGGGTCAGCATGGACGGCAAGGGCAGATACCTGGACAATATCTTTGTGGAGCGGTTGTGGCGGAGCGTGAAGTACGAGGAGGTGTATCTGAAAGCTTATCGAAACGGCAGTGAAGCGAGGCGAGGAATCGGCGCATATCTGGACTTTTACAATCGGGAACGGCCACACCAGTCGCTGGGCTATCGGACACCGGCTCAGGTGTTTGCGTCGGGAAGGCTGCTACGGTGTCTGACAGATCAGGAACCGGCCTTATCATCTCGTAAGGCAACGTCAGACTTTACAGCGGGAGTCTCTCTTAACTTGACCCCTTCGCTGTCCTAACTGTGGGGTCCACCTCACTTATCACACCAACTTTGGGACGGTTGCGAAGGCATCCTTACTTTTAGGCTTCCACGGTCGATGGCTGACCCACTTTCCGGAAGAGCACGACGTTCTGGCTGGGAAAGTCCGCCTCCCAGCCATATTGTTCGCCTATCCAATTCATTGTTGCGTGGCTGAAGAAGTTCACATGCGTAGGGTCTCGGTGATAGTACCAGTCGGCAAAGCGCTCCCACGCTTCGAGCATGCCGGTCATTACGCCAAGCCATCCTCCGGAACGCAGCAAGTCGTCGATTCTGTCAAACTCCTTTCGCGGACTGGCGAAATGCTCCACAGTCTCCGTACACGTGACGAAGTCGTAGGTAAGTGTCAACACGGCATCGTCGGGGTGGAAGTAGAGGTCATAAACGTCCACCTTAAAACCGTCGTCGATCATCATCTGTTGCAGTGCGGGCCCGGGTCCCGCTCCATAGTCCAACCCTCGCCATCCTGCACTTAGGCGGGGGCGTAGCGCATAGTACATTCTGCCAAGGAAATTTCGGTATGCAGGGTCGTGAACATCGTTGTTGTGCTGGAGATAACGTGTCTTCTGCCCCTCTTCGTCCAGCAGCTGCGCTCGCGGCACGAACACCATGTCGCATGCGCCGCAACGCAGAAAATCCCTGTACGCCGATCCTTTGCCACCCTTGTAAAATAATTTACTGTCCGACGAATGGCACAGTGGGCAAGGCTCGAAAGGCGACATGAACTATCCCAATTGCGAGAACTCAGCGTACTTGCCGGAGGGTGTGGCGCACATAGACATCCCATCTTCAACCTGATAGAAGCCGCCACCCGTTCCGGCGATAGACTGCACCCATTTCGGCACCGTGATGCAATCCCTCCGCATACGCTCGACAGTCTCACCTACACCCAAGGCGTCCCAGGTCTCGAACGGCCCCATCTCCCAGTTGAAGCCCCACCGCATCGCCCTGTCGATGCTCACGATGTCGTCTGCCACCTCGCCCACTTTCGCAGCCGAAAATGCCAAGAATTGAGACAGAAGCCGCCACGCGAACTTTCCTGCGCGATCCTCTAGTGCAATCAATCTTCGCAGGCGCTGCCCCATATTACCGATGCTTGTCAAGGACGCCAGAGAGGATATGTCCGCATTGCGTTCGAGATACCTCATCTCCAGGGTATTCAGCGTAGTAATTCGGGACTGTCCTTCTCTTCGCTCACGCTTATAGAAGCCTTGTCCGCTTTTGTTGCCCAGCCAGTTCCTGCGCCTCATTTCCCTTAGATAGTCCGGTGGCTCAAAGGCGCGCTTTTCTTGCTCGGATGGCACCGCGGCGCGGGTGTTGTCGCAGATGTCCAGCAGAATGTCCACACCCACGAGGTCGATCGTCCGGTAGGTCGCGCTATTCGACCGTCCCATTAGCGTCCCTGACACGGCGTCCACCTCCTCCGGTGACAGCCCAAGCTCATCCGCCGCTCGCATCGCCGCTAGAAAGTAGAAGCAGCCGATCCGGTTAGTGATGAACCCGGGAACATCGCGCGCCGTTACGATACCCTTACCCAGAACGCCGACGCCGAACTCACTGATTGCCTCGACAGCCTCGGACGTCGTCTCCTTCGTGGGGATAATCTCTAGAAGCCTTAGGTAACGCGGTGGGTTAAAAAAGTGCGTTCCCATAAATCGCTCTCGCATCCCTTTCGGAAGAGCCTCCGCAATTCGCGCAATGGGAATGCCGGACGTGTTTGTACTCAGCAGAGAATCGCGCCGCACGTGCTCCGCAGCCCTGCGCCACAGCTCTAATTTTGGCTCTGGCTTCTCCACGATTGCTTCGACAACCCAGTCCGCATCCGCAAGATATTCCAGGTCGTCGTGGAGTGAGGCCGCGCGTATGCGCTCTAAGACGAAGTGGTCGTCCAGAACGCTCGGACGCATAGACATAAGCCGAATCTTCGCATCCTCAACCAGGTCCGTGGTCAGGTCGAATAAGTCGCATTCCACGCCGCGCTCCGCTATAAGCGCAGCAATCTGCGCCCCCATCGTTCCCGAACCTAACACGGCTACACGCCCAATGGTTCGCGGCGCCGCTTCAGTTTCAGTCAACTTGCTCTCCTAGCATGACCGGACTTCGCGCCGCCTAAGTTAACAGCGCTGTGAATTTTCGTCAACCTTCGGAAAGCCGGAACTGTTGATTTCAATTGATTGCCATCTTCTTCTGTGCTACAATCGGCGTGGTTGTTCTGAAAATAGTGCCTGGCGACTTCTGAAGAGACTTCGGATGCCCCGGTGATATTCAGTGGGCAACGATTTTTTCTTTTAAGGAGATCACATTGGTCTTTCAGGATAGGACGTTAGTATGTTCGGATTGCGGCGACGATTTTATATTTTCAATCGACGACCAGCAATATCACTTGGAAAAGGGCTACACCAACGAACCGAAGCGCTGCTTGAGCTGTCGCCGTGCCCGACGCGCCTCATATAACCGTGGGGGAGGCGGTGGCTTCGGTGGTGGTGGCGGTGGTTTCGGCGGAAGCCGACAGACCTATGCCATCGTTTGCGCCCAGTGCGGCAAGGAGGATGAGGTTCCGTTCAGGCCAACCGGCGCCCGCCCGGTGTACTGCTATGATTGCTTCAGGTCCGGCACTCCGCAAAACTAACCGAATCGCAGTGGGAAGAGACTAATCCCTTTCCAGCTTTGAAGATGGCACAATAGCCGCTCACATAAACTGTGAGCGGCTATTTGCGTAGCGATGATATTGAGGAGATATTGACTATCCCCTAGTCAGTTTTCTAAAATCTAGCGTTGAAGGGAATCTGCAATTGTATCGTTGGATCATTCGATAAGCGGTCTTGTATTTCATATCGCGCTCAATAAAACAAGCGTAATTGGGAGGTAACAGATGGCCACAACAGTAATGGTAAGCTTCGGCTGGACGGGCGAAAATCGGGAGATCAAGGTAGTTCAGCAGGATGACAGTTGGTTCACCGAGCATCTGATAGACGGTGAGCCGGACCAGCAGCTGATAAAATTATTCGGCACTAACGTTATCCCGACTCCTTGGTCCTCTGATACCGACAGGGGCAGCGTCGTTGAGGAACTCACGGTACGAAACCCGAACTCCAAGGTTAGCTAGGAAACTTTTTCGATTCCTTCCCCCTTCGACCGGGGGGAAGGACGACGTTGTCTGTGAGCGCCGGGAATTAAGGACGTGATGCTCCGGCGGAGAGGCTCTATTCTGCCGAGTAGGGCGGCAAGTCTAGCAGCTCGGTCAGAATCGTTATTACCTGTAGCGCATCATCACTAGGCAGCGAGAAGAACTTTCGCCGCGACTCACGAAATGTGAGATAGTTGTAGAAGGCATTCCATGCGCGCCACACTTGCTCCTTATTTCGCGCCTTTCTGAGTGCGGGCAGATACTGCCCATCAAACCGAACCAGTATGAGGCCTTGTGCGTCCGGGTCGTCTAAAAAGCGCAGAGCCTCGTCTGCCTTCTCAATCCAATCATCTTCGCCCAAATCCCACTTGCTTGCCATTGTTCCTTGCGTCCCTTACTCTCTTAAGAATTCCCTCGAGGTAGATCACTGTTGGCTGTCGATGATGCTCAGAGCCATTATCCGCCGGAGCTATTTCGGCGTCACGACGAGTCTGACGACCGGCTCTTCTACGCCGAACCGCGCTTGGTAGTCCACATCGATTACGAAGCAATCGGCGCTATCAGCGCATACTTCAGAGAAGCTCTGCCGTCCGAGGGCGTCGTGCTCGATCTGATGTCAAGCTGGCGTTCTCACATGCCGTCGGACCTGCCGCTAAAGGCACTCATTGGGCTTGGCTTGAACGCCGTTGAGCTCCATGAGAATCCGCAGCTTGACGAACGCATCGTTCACGACCTCAACGCCAATCCCACTTTGCCTCTGGATGATTGCAGTTTAGATGCAGCGGTAGTGACTGTTTCTATTCAGTATATGACCAGGCCTGTCGAAGTCTTTCGGGAAGTCAACCGAATCCTCAAGCCCGGCGCGGCATTCCATGTAATCTACTCCAACCGAATGTTTCCAACGAAAGCCGTCGCAATCTGGCAGTCTCTCGACGACCGTCGGCGCGCTCAACTGATAGCATCGTATTTTCGGAACTCCGGTGGCTGGGAGGATATCCGCGCAATCAACATCACTCCACAGCTGCCACACTATTCGGACCCGGCTTACGTGGTAATCGCGGAAAAGGCGTCTTCGTCTTCTGCTAAGGATGCCTAGTCAGCCGCCAAGATGCCAAGACCCGGCTCCGGCAACGGGGGACTCTGCCTGCCAACCACATTGGCTTGCTCGTCTGCGCTCAAAGGCACAAAGCGCTCTGCGGCATCTAAGGCAAGAGGCAGAAGCTGTACATCACCGACGCTTGGTGCGGTGTGCATAGGCTGAGACAGCAGCCACCAGAGGGCGCCGTCTATATCTTCCTGCCGGCGGTGCGGATCATACCATGTGGAGTGCTCGCGTTCCCGTTCTCCCCAGCCTCCGCGCGCCAGCATCTTAATTGTGTGGATGCCAACATCCCTGTCGTTCGCAACCGACAGCAGTTCCGCCGCGTATTCACGGTAGTCTGAGTTGCGCCACAGCGTCGCATTCAGTGGAAACATCACAGTATCGAAGTCAAACCGCCGTAGAGCTTCGAGATGGATGCGCGGAGCATCAGGCCCATGTCCGGTGATGCCGACCCAGCGGGTCAGGCCGCGCTCCCGCAGTTCCACGACCGCTTCCAGCGCACCTCCACTGCCGGTTACGGCGTCTAGGTCGTCCATCGTTCCCACCGAATGCAGTTGGAACAGGTCGAACGAATCCACGCCCAGCCTGTGCATGCAACTCTCGATATTCTGCCATGCAGATTCGCGTGTACGCTCCCGTGTCTTCGCTCCGAGAAACATACTGTCGCGTATTTTAGGCATCCATGGAGCCATCCGTTCCATCGCCTCGCCATAAGTCGGTGCGATGTCGATGTGATTGACGCCATGCTCAAGGATCTGCCCAACCGCGATGTCGGCAACCGCCTGACTGACGCGCCCTATGCCCGCCGTCCCGAATGTAACCACCGTACTTTCGTGGCCCGTCCTGCCGAGCCGTCGCTTCTCCATGTCCTGCTCCTTACCTTACTTACCGTACTTGCAGCGCTTAAAACGCTGATTTCGACTATGAAATCGGCGTTCCAATTCTAACACAAGCACCCTTGCGCGAATCCCTTACCTTGGTGTTACACTCAATTCCGTCTAGCGATGCCATTCAGGAAGGACGAACAATGCCGGAAGCGCCTGAGCTGGAAGTTGTCAAGGACTTCCTTTCCAATAATGTCGTTGGTGCGAAGATTGACGTTGCTTGGGTGCTGAAACCAAGCGTGCTGCGCTCGCTGTGTGGGGAGCTGACAGTGGACATAGCAGGGCGTGAGATTCAGTGCGTAGATCGGCGGGGGAAGTTTATCCTATTGGACATAGAGGGTGGGCGGCTTCTATCCATCAATCCTATGCTTACAGGCGCGCTGCAATACTGCGCGCCAAGTCAGAGGGTGTATAAGCGCACCTGCTTGAGATTTTCGTTGTCCAACGGCAACGAATTACGCTACATCGACGACAAGCAGATGGGTATGGTTTACTATGTTGACAAGTGTCAGGCAACTGAAATCGCACGCCTGAATGAGCAGGGACCGGATGTGCTCGACGACTTCACCTTCGAAGAGTTCAAGGACAGGTTGAAGCGCTTTCATGGCGAAATTAAGGGTGTGCTGACTCGTGGGCGCGTTATTTCCGGTATCGGCAATGCGTGGTCCGACGAGATTCTTTTCGCGGCACAGATTTACCCATTCAAAAAGCGCAAGGCACTCTCGGAGGGGGAGTTGCGCCGGCTATACGAACAGTCGCGGCAAGTTGCGGTTGATGCGATACCGATTGTGCGTGAGAGCATCGGAAATAACATCCATCGCAAAGCGCGTGACTTCCTGCAGGTTCACAACAGAGGTGGCGAGCCTTGCCCTCGATGCGGCAACGCAATCAGCCAGATAACGGCGAATAAGCGAATCACCAGCTATTGCCGGCGCTGCCAGCCCGGAATGCTGTTCAAGAACTGAACCCTGTCGATATTTACTTGAGCAACTTTTGTGCGTGCAAGCATCGGAAACGACATTCATCTCAAGACTCGCGACTTCTGCCGTGAACTTGCAAGAAGTCGCGAGTCTTCTTGCTGACGGAAAATCAGGCGACTACTAAAGGGATTCGCATCTCGTCGGGCGTCAGCCCCCCGTGGTGTGAAACTATTGGATGCGGATCATCACCTACCACTGCGCGGTAATCGAGTGCAGCGTTTCCGGTGGACAGCACCAGCGCGCTTCCCAAGCGATAGCGAGTCTCGCCGGACAGTGCGCTGGTGCCCAGTAGTCTTGCAGTTTCAACTTCTTCCGCCGTCAGCACCAGGAAATCGCTGCCGCACTCCCGATAGACGGCTTCCCTGAAGGCATCCATCTTGCCTTTGACTATATGTGCGTAAACTGCGCGCTGGTCGCCCGTTAGCGCGCCGCCGCACAGGCTGACGATTTCGGCGGAAGAAGTTAAAGAATAGGTATTCCGAGGTGGAGCATCCAGATGTCCGTGATCTGCCGTTATCACCATCTTGGCATTGGACGGCAGTTCATTCGCGAGCGCACTCAGTAGCCGGTCTATCTGCATCGCTGTGTTCAATGTGGTTCCATGAGAAGCGCCCAACTTATGCGCCATACTATCCACCTGCGGCAAGTAGAGATATATGATCATTGGGCTGTGCGCGGCTTGAACGGCTTCTAGCGCCATCCCGACAGCCTGCTGCGGTGATTTCACATCGTATCCCACCTGCGGAACTCCACCCGTCCAGTAGTTGGAATAGGCGCTGCCGACAATCTGCTCCGGCAATATGTGAAGCGCACCCCGATTGGCATTGCCGATTCGAGAAGGTATCGGGTAGGCGTCTTCGACGCTCACCCCGAACTTAGACAGCGGCTTGTTATCCTGCGTGCGAACGTAGCTGATGATAGTGGACACGGCAGCGATTTCAGCAAGCATCACGAACCAGCCAATGACGCCATGAGCGCTGGGCCATTCGCCTGTCGCAAGCGCTGTCAGCGCAATTGGAGTCGTGGACGGAAATACTGTCCGCATTTCGGCGGCGATGTGGTTGGGAATAAACGCGTCGCTATCCAGCCCCTCTACGAAATTCATGCCGAATCCGTCCGCCATCACCAAGACCAGATGCTCAGGATCACCAATCAGATCTTTCACCGCCGCTGCGTTTTCGTTCAGCGACATATCGTGAGCACCCATTACACTGTGCAGCGCATTCGCGAAGTCAACGATGCTGAGAGCGTCAGATACGGGATGCAGCAGTTGCCCCGATTTCAGGAGCGCATCCAGCCGATCCATGTCGCTCATTGCATTATCTCCGCCAGTAAGTTAGTGTAATCGCACATGCCTTCCCGCCGATTATAGACGACAGGCGTTTACGTTGGTACTATTCCAGATAGTGAAACACCAAGAACACCGTCGCACACTAGGTCAGTTTACGGTATTCGACTTTTACCGAAAGCCGATTCATTAACTTAATCACCGACGAACTATCCCGCAGGAGCGCACAATGAGTTGTGAACAGGCGACCGCACAGGCGCTCAGGGAGTCGGGGCACCGGCTAACCCCGCAACGCCTCATGATCCTCTCCGTCATTCGTCATTCGGACATGCACGTCACGGCATCGGAGATTTACGATCAGGTTAAGGTCTCGTACCCATTCATGGACGTGTCAACGGTATATCGCACACTCGGCGTGCTGAAGCAGATGCGACTCGTGTCGGAAACCGACATGGGCGGCGGTGAGTATCGCTATGAGTGGATAACTCATGTTCGTCACCATCACCTCATTTGCCGAGGCTGCGACAAGGTTGTGCTGCTCGACCACAAATACTGGGAGAACATTGGCGCGGACATAATGGCAGACTACGGTTTTCAGCCGGACATAGACCACATCGCGCTCTTCGGCATCTGCCACGAATGCCTCGACCATGGGGACGACGAGTAGTCGGCCGATGTTAGCGATCGCCGAACCTCCCCCCGCCTACTCCGAAAGTGCACTTGCCGTGCTCTGGAGCCGTGTGCACACTCTTGCGGACGCGCTTATAACCGAAGGCGGCAGCCGAATGCGTATCATATACCCTGGACGACCCAGCGCAAGAGCCGGACCTGACTTCCGTGATGCCGTCCTGCTTGATGAAACAGGCAACACCATTACCGGCGACATCGAGCTGCACACTTCGGCGCCCGGCTGGTACTCCCACGGTCACGATTCTGATCCAAATTACAATGGAGTTGTCCTCCACGTAGTCTTCTCGCCGAAGGGACACGTGAACACACGCCAGCAGTCGAGGATGTTGGCGCCGATAATTTCACTTGAGGACGCAGCCGACCATCTCGAAGCCGCGGACCCCAACGCAGTGCCCGATTTGCCTGACATCAGCGCTCTGCGAAGCAGTTCGGATTTGACCACTGTGCTTGACGTTGCCGGAGACGCGCGCTTTCTAGCCAAGAGTCATGGATTCGCGCTGGACATGGCGCAGGTGGGCGCGGACGAAGCCCTCTATCGCGGCATAATGGACGCGCTCGGCTACGCATCCAATCGCAAGCCGTTTCGCATACTGGCGCAGCACGTTCCCTACGCGAAGCTGGCGCAACTGCGCGACGAGCCGTCCGCAACCCGACTGCTCGCGGTCAGAGCAGCGTTGCTGGGCGCATCCGGCCTCATGCGCCGGGTGGACGACGCCGAAGGTCCGGCGCAGCTGCGCCGCCTATACAGGCGCATGTCTAATCTTCTGTTAAAGCCCCAAAGATCGCTCAGCGAAAGCGACTGGAACTTGTTCCGTGTGCGTCCGTCCAACCATCCGACGCGCCGCATCCTCGGCCTGGCTCAAATCCTAGATGCCTGCCTGGGTGTTGGCATCGCCGCCACATTTGCCGCCACACTATCGCACGACGGAGTGAAGGCTTTGAGCGTCCGCATAGAACATCGCCCATACATCGGCAAGGGCAGGGCACAGGACATGCTAATCAACATCGCGCTGCCGTTTCTGCATGCATACGCCGTTGAGCGAAGCAACGGCGAACTCGCAGATGCAGCTCAGGCCGCCTACGCCACTGCGCCCAAGATGCAGGACAATGAAATCACTCGCGAAATGCGACGTCTCTGCAATATCGGCAAGGAATTGAAATTGACGGCGAGGAGGCAGCAGGGGCTTATTCACCTGTATAAGAATGCGCTGCGTGGCAGTACAATCCCCGAACAGTAACATTAGACGTCAGTTCGCCAAAAGCAGATTCAAGAAGGATACAACGGTATTGAATATAGACTGGATATAAATATAGACTGGATATAGTTGAAGGAACACAGGAGCAACCCAAGTGATACGCAGCCTCGGAGACACCACCCCAAAGATTCACCCAACCGCTTTCATCAGCGAATTCGCTTATGTCATCGGTGACGTGGAGATCGGCGAAGGCTCGAGCGTCTGGCCCGGCGCGGTTGTGCGCGCCGACATGGGTAAGATAGTCATCGGCAAGCACACTAACATTCAGGATAATTCGGCCGTACACGGCGACGCCGATGTCGAAATAGGCGATTACGTAACCATCGGGCACAAGGTGCTATGCCACGCTAAGACGGTCGGCACACGCGCGGTCATCGGCAACGGCGCAACACTCAATGACGGCGTGGAAATCGGTGAGTACAGCCTTATAGCATCCGGAACGATGCTGGTGGACAACGTGAAGGTTCCTCCACGCTCTCTAGTCGTTGGCTCACCGGGCAAGGCGATTCGAGAAGTGAGCGAGCGGCACCTCGCCAAGATGAAATGGTACTGCGACGTCTATATGGAGAAGACGGCGAAGTACAAGGCACAGGGAAACTTGGAGTAGTCAGTTGTCAGTGAACGGTCTCGGTTTCCGGTATGATCTGACTACTGGAAACTGATAACTCACAACTCGTTCACATCGTCTCAGGCGCCTCCATGACCATCAGAGCTAAGCAGCGCGCGAGCGCAACGCGTGCCGCATCCACCAGCTTCAGACGCGCTTTGCTCAGCGCCTCTTCGTCCTCGACCCCTGAGACTACACGGCAGTTCTGATAAAACCAGTGGAATGCCGTAGCGAGGTCCGATGCGTAGTGGGGCAGGTGGTGCGCCTCCAGGCTGCGAGACATCATACCGATTAGCTCGGGCAGCTCCAGAATCTTGCGAATAAGCGCTAGTTCCGCCTCATGGTTGAGTAGGGACACGTCTCCGTCCGCGTAGTCCAGTCCGCGATCTTCCGCCAGGCGCAGTATTCCCGCTATCCGCGCGTGAGCGTACTGCACATAATACACAGGATTCTCCTGCGACTGCTCTTTAGCGAGTTCGAGGTCGAACTCCATCTGGCTGTCTGCCGCGCGCGACAGGAAGAAAAAACGGCAGGCGTCCGCCCCCACCTCATCTATAACCTCCCGAAGTGTGATGATGTCTCCCGTGCGCTTCGACAGCCTTACCGTCTCGCCACCCCGCTTCAGGGTAACGAGTTGGTTGATGATGAGTGTCAGTCTGTCTTCAGGCATGCCGAATGCTGCCACAAGCGCCTTCATGAACAGCGCGTGTCCCTGGTGGTCGGCGCCCCAGATATTGATTACCCGGTCGAATTCTCGCTCGAAGAACTTGTTGTAGTGATAAGCCACATCGGAGGCAAAGTAGGTCGGAGCGCCGTTGCTGCGCACCAGCACCTTGTCCTTGTCGTCGCCCAATAGCGTAGAGGCGAACCACACGGCGCCCTCGCGCTCGGTGACGTAGCCTCTGTTCCGCAACAACTCCATAGAACTCTCGAACTGACCGTTCATGAACAAAGTTTTTTCGTTGAACCACTCGTCGAATTCGATGCGAAGCCTCACCAGGTCCTCGCGAATACGCGCCATGAATTTTGCGATCCCAAGATTGCCTAGTTGTTTAAGGGATTCCTCTTCGCTACAGTCGAGAAAGCGTTCCCCCTCTTCTCGAAGAATCTCGGCAGCGAGCTCAACCATGTACTCACCGTGATAGCCATCCTCCGGCACTTCGGCGTTTTTGCCGCACTGCTGGAGGTATCGTGCGCGGAGCGTGCGAGCGAAATGCCCAATCTGCGCTCCGGCGTCGTTGAAGTAATACTCCCGGGTGACCTCATTGCCCGCTGCCTGCAATATGTTCGCCAGCGCGCTTCCGATGACACCGCCGCGAGCATGCGCTATGTGCAACGGTCCCACAGGATTCGCGCTCACGAACTCGATCTGCACGGACCTGCCGCCGCCCACTTCGATATTGCCGAACTTGGTTCCCGCCGACAGGATAGTCTCGACCTGCCCTTGCAACCATGAATGCTTGAGTTCCAAGTTAATGAAGCCCGGCCGTGCGACGGTCGCCGATTCCAGCAGCCCGCAGTCTTTGCCGCCAACGGGCAGGCGCGCCGCGAGGCGTTCTGCAATCTGCAATGGGTTCATTCGCATTGGGCGCGCGAGCTTCAGCGGCAGGCTAGTTGCGAAGTCGCCGTGCTCTGGGTTTTGTGGACGCTCGACTCCGATGTCGTCCACCGGCATCGACGGCAATTCACCCGCGCTCTGCGCCGCAACCAGCGCTTGCCTGACTATCTCGGCAATTCTATCTCTGACTATCACGTCATTCTCCTCGGCTTGCGGTTCCAAACAACGATACCAAAGCAGTCGCCCAATCGCCAATAATTTAATCTTGTAGCATCGCAATGCTCGATTAGCGCAAGACCACGCACGGTAGAATTTTTTCCAAAGTCTTAATACCAATACCTTTCACGTTGATCAAGTCTTCTATGCTACCGAAATCGCCGTTCGCGTTTCGATAATTCACAATGGCTTGTGCTTTCACCGGTCCGATGCCCGGCAGCGTATCCAACTCTTCGGAGTCTGCTGTGTTGATGTTGACAATCGCTTCGCAGAACGCCGTGGATGTCGGTTTCGCCTGTGCCTGCTGCGGCGCTCGCCAACCCGCATCTCGCGCTTCTTGTTCCGTGCAGAACCAACGCTCGCCCGCGCTCGTGTCAATCTCCGTTTGCGCATACCAGCGACTGTTGGGCGTATGATAGACGCGCTCACCGCTTTCCATGTTGATGTTGCCCTTGATGCGGCAGTGCTGAGGCACAGGTGTGTGCGATGGTGTCGGAGTCGTCGTTGCAGTGGGCGTCGTCGTTGCGGTAGGCGTGATTGTCGGTGAAGGGCTAGGCGCCGGTGTCGTAGCAATGGGAGAAGGTGTGAGAACGCTCGCGGCGGCCTGAGTAGGTGCCGAAGCAGGGTGTGGAGTAGCAGTTGGCATGGTAGTCGCTGTGGGTGTTGTCGTTGCGGTGGGCGTGATTGTCGGCGAAGGGCTGGGCGCCGGTGTCGTAGCAACGGGAGAAGGTGTGAGAACGCTCGCGGCGGCCTGAGTAGGTGTCGAAGTAGGGTGTGGAGCAGCAGTTGGCATTGCCGCAGTAGATTGTATCTGCTGAAGTGT
>JAGGDZ010000198.1 GCA_024648655.1 Chloroflexota bacterium
ACGGAAGCGTGTATGTAGCCGATTGGGGCAACAACCGCGCGCAGAAGTTCTCCGCTGATGGCAAGCATATGGCGACCTATGGCGAGGAGACGAGCGGACTGGCCGGCGCACTGAACCACCCGTCGGACATTGCCGTGGACAGCGAAGGCGATGTCTATGTGTCGGACTGGGGCAACAAGCTCGTCAAGATCTACGAGAACGACGGGCCTGTGCTCACCCAGCTCGAGGGTGATGCCATCGAGTTCTCGTCGTGGGCGAGGGAAGTCGTAGAGTCTAACCCGGACGTAGTAAAGGCGTATCGCAGAGTGAAGGACACTCGGCCGCTCGGGCTGTTCGAGCGACCGGTGGGCATAGCTGTGGATGAGGAAGACCGAATCATCGTCACCGACAGCACTCGAGGTCGCTTGCAGGTTTACGCCAAGGAGAAGGACTACATGGACCCGCAGTTCAACCTGTAGTCCTATATCATAGGCACTGATGGGGCGTGTCGCGTTGCGTTGCGCCCCATTTGCTTGTTCGACGCGGTTAACTTCAAGTTAGCGCCACGGGGTCGATGTCCACGCCCCATCCCTTTGGTACAGCGACCTTATCCAGCAGGGCGCGTGGGTTGGCTCCGCGCAGGATGATGTGCCAGCGGAATCGTCCGCGCAGCCTGGTGGGGAAGGCGGGCATTGGGCCGAGAATTTCCGTGTCGGTGATGTCCCATTCAGCCTGCATTTGGCGGATCTTCGATGCGAGCTTGATTGCCTCGGCCTCGCATCTTGCCAGATTGGTGTGTGCGAACAGCAGGCGTATGAGGCGGCTGTATGGTGGGTTGCCTCGTTGCCTGCGGTATGCCATTTCCCGTAAGTAGAATGCCTGATAGTCCTGAGCGGCTGCTGCCTGAACCGCGTAGTTTTCAGGCTGGAACGTCTGAATGATGACCTTACCTTTACTGCTGCCGCGGCCAGCTCGTCCAGAGACCTGAAGAAGGAGTTGGAATGCCCGTTCGCCCGCTCGATAGTCGGGAATTGAGATGCCTACGTCTGCCGAAACCACGCCGACGAGCGAGACAGACGGGAAGTGCAAGCCCTTGGCTATCATTTGGGTGCCCACAAGGACTTGAGCTTCACCGGTGCGGAAGCGTGTCAGAATATCTTCGTGCGCTTTTGGGCTGGTGGCGACGTCACGGTCCCAGCGCAATACATTCACATCAGGATAGCCTCGCTGCACGGCTTCCGCTACGGCTTCGGTGCCGAAGCCGTAGCGGCGCAGGCGGTGTCTGAGACACTGTGGGCAGGATGTCGGATGCGGGCGATGCCTGCCGCAGTAATGACAAATGTAAGACCCGGATTGCGCGTGGAATGTGACGCTGATGTCGCAGCTGTTGCAGCGAAGGCTATACCCGCAACTGAAGCAGCGCAGGTGGGTGGATGTGCCGCGGCGGTTAAGGAAGAGCATGGCTTGCTGCCCGGAACCGATGCATTCCTCCAACTCTTCGACCAGCGTTCGGCTGAACATGTCGCCGCCAGTGGCGACCATCTCCTTCCGCATGTCAACGATCTTGACCGTTGGAAGTTCTCTTGACTGCTGCTCATCATCATCGGAATATCGTTGAGTGAGCCTGTGGAGACGATGGTAGCCGCGCATGCTGGCGTAGTATGTGCCGACATCGGGCGATGCACTGCCTAGAACCACTAGAGCCTGTGTCAGTTGGGAGAGGCGCATGGCGACCTGCTGCGCATGGTAACGTGGCGCGGTGTCGTGCTGCTTGTATGTCCACTCGTGTTCCTCGTCTATGACGATAAGTCCGAGGTCCGGTACGGGGGCGAAAACAGCGCTGCGCGAGCCGATGACCACGTTGTACTGTCCGCGCTTTATTTTCCACCACTGGTCGAAGCGCTCGCCGTCTGACAGACCGCTGTGCAGGACGGCGACCTTGCCGGGAAAGCGGGATGCGAAGCGCTCAATCGTCTGGAAGGTCAGCGCGATTTCGGGGACGAGGACAACAGCCTGCTTGCCCATCCGGACGCAGCAGTCCACGGCATCGAGATAGACTTCGGTCTTTCCGCTGCCGGTCACTCCTTCGATAAGGAAGGTTCTTGCATTATCGGAGGGCTGCGCGAATGCGCCGTGAATCGCGGTAGCCGCTTCCGACTGCTCGACGGTCATACGGAGCGGACCTGCCTCCTCAAACATCCTGCCTTCAAGAGGGTCGCGGTCTATGAGCGCGGTTCTGGTGGTCAGCCAGCCTCTATCCATAATCGTTTTGACGATGTTCTGACCGAACTCCCGCCGGGCTTCTGTGATGTCGAGAGGCTCGACCGCTTCACGCATATGCTCCACAAAAGCGGCCTGCTTTCGCGCTCTGGTCTCTGCAAGCCATTCGTCGATGTCAGAAGCGGTATCGGGAGCTAGAGTGATGAGGGTGCGATAGCGATGCTTGATGGCTGGGTCGGGGAGGGCGTATTCTCTGATGAGGATGTCCCTGCGGACGAGGCTTGCTACTAACGCTGCTGCGCTGTCGCCAACTGCTCGGACTAGAGCATCCTGTGTCACGGATCCGCGCTTGGCGACATAATCGATGATGCGATTCTGAAGCGGAGTGAGTGAATTGCGATCGGTTATCGGTTTTGCCAGACTGAGATGGATACGGGCGCGGACACGTCCTCCGGGCGGCAGCATAGGCGTGGCTGCCTCGAAGAGTGAGCAGATGTAGTAGTTGCTAATCCAGCGGGCGAGTTGCAGCCGAACTTCATCCAAAAGAGGCTCTTCGAACACTATGGCAGCTATGTTCTTAGTTTCTTCTTCGGGTACTTGTGAGTGCTCGGCAAGGGAGAAGACTATTCCCTGCAGAGTTCGGGCTCCGAAGGGGACGCGTACCAGCTGCCCGGCGGATATATCTAACTCGTCGGGGATGCGGTAGCTGAATGTGCGTGTGGGCTGCGTGGGAGCGTCCACTGCGACTTCAGCGAATTTCATGTAGTTGGAACCGGTCATGTTGGCCTCTAGGCTCCCTATATATCCGCCATAATAGCAGAAATTTTCTCCTTGCATACAGCAAGCGGGGCAGATTGACGATAATCTGCCCCGCATGAGAGCCTTCTGTTGTGCCGGTCGGATGCCTAGCGGCGTTCCTTGATTCTGGCGGCACGTCCGGAACGACCTCGCAGGTAGTATAGGCGAGAGCGGCGCACCTTACCGCGCCGGGTTACCTGTACTGACTCAACGTTGGGAGAGTGTATCAGGAATGTGCGCTCGACACCGATTTCGTAGCTGACGCGCCGTACGGTGAAAGACGCGCCCGGTCCTCCGCCACGCTTGCGAATGACTACGCCCTGAAACGCCTGCAACCGAGTGCGCTCGCCCTCAGTCACTCTAATGTCCACGCGGACGGTGTCACCGGGTTGAAACTCTTCAATGTTGGGGTTAGGCTCCAACTGCACCAACTGGTGTGCTTCCATGAGAATCGTCCTACTAGAATTCACCTATGGGAAGTGGTATATGTTCAATTCGCGCCTACTATTGTATCGTCTATTGTATCGTCAAGTTCGCGCGGCACGCAAGGTATTGTGCGTCGGGGGCACTATTGCAGAAAGTGTTGAAAGAGGGAGTTGATTGAAAAAAGGCGAGCGGCCCGTAGAATTGGAAGTACAACCATACCAGTTCTAAGGAGGCACTCGCCATGCTCATAAATAAAACGTAACCGCCCCA
>JAGGDZ010000495.1 GCA_024648655.1 Chloroflexota bacterium
CGCAGTCGGCTTGCGAAAGTTGCGTCAGCTTCAAGAACTTGGCCACAAGGTAGTGCTAATCGTGGGAGACTGGACGGCGCAGATAGGTGATCCGAGCGGCAGGTCGGCGACGCGCCCCATGCTGACGGCTGAGCAGGTGCGCGAGAACGCGGCGACGTACATGGCGCAGTTCTTCAAGATTGTGGACCGGGACAGAACGGAAACTCGCTGGCAGAGCGAGTGGTTCGGCGACTTCTCGCTGACGGATGTCATCCGGCTGACGAGCCGGTTCACGGTGGCGCAGTTCCTTGCGCGCGACGATTTCGCGAAGCGATTCAGGGCAAACCAGCCCATTGCCATCACGGAGTTGCTTTACCCGTTGCTCCAAGCTTACGACTCGGTGGCGATCGAGTCAGATGTGGAATTCGGAGGGACCGACCAGATGTTTAACTTGCTGGTGGGTCGAGACTTGCAAGGGATGGTAGGACAGACGCCGCAGCAGTGCTTCCTGGTGCCACTACTCCCTGGCACCGACGGCGTGCAGAAGATGAGCAAGAGTCTCGGAAACTACATCGGCATCGACGAGCCGGCAAGTGAGATTTACGGCAAGACGATGTCACTACCTGACGAGCAGATTGTGCCCTACAGCGAGTGTCTAACGGACATTGCGGACGACGATATAGACGAGATGCGGCATGCCCTGCGCGGCGGCACGGTAAACCCGATGGATCTGAAGAAACGGCTGGCGCGGGAGTTGGTGGCACAGTTCCACGACGAAGATGCTGCGCGTGAGGCGGAAGGGTATTTCGAGCGGACTGTTCAGGGGGGCGGTCTGCCGGAAGATATGCCAGAGTACGAGCTGCCCCCGGCAGGCTTGCTTGCGGACGTGCGTCTCAGCCTGCTGCTCGTTGATACCGGACTTGCGAGCAGCAGGGGCGAGGCAAGGCGACTCATAAGTCAGGGAGCGGTGCAGATAGACGGCGAGCGTGTCAGCGACGATTCCACTACGGGCATCACATCGGGCTGCGTACTGAGGGCCGGCAGGAGACGGTATGTAAGGCTGGTGTAGTCTTGTCCTAGTTGACGCCTCCGGGATGGCCGGGTGCGCCGTAGAAAGGAC
>JAGGDZ010000131.1 GCA_024648655.1 Chloroflexota bacterium
GGCGCAACGGATATGTGATAAGCGAGGTAGGCAAGCCGCCCGATCTGGTGTTGGAGGTGGGATCGCGCAACACTGGCAGACGCGACTTCACCGTAAAGCGCGAGGGTTACGCGGCTCTGGGGATTGGTGAATACTGGCGCTTCGACCCTTCCGGTGGGGAATATCACGACGGTCCCCTTGCCGGCGACACGCTGGTTGATGGTGAGTACGTCTCCGTGGAGATTGTTGCCGAACCAGACGGAAGGCACTGGGGATACAGCGAGACACTGGAGTTGGAGCTGTGGTGGGAGGAGGGGACGCTGCGCTTGCGGGACCCTGAGAGTGGGGAGTTTCTACTGACGCCCGAGGAAGAGCGCGCGGCACGGGAAAGTGCCGAAGCTCGTGTCGAAGAGGAACGAGTTGAGCGTATGACGGCGGAGGCGCGCGTGGCCGAGTTGGAAGCCGAGCTTCGGCGTCTTCGAGACGAATAGCCGCACAGTCTCTACGGCTCAGCCTCTCCTGCCAATCCTCTACGAAACAGGATGCAAGAAAAAACAGGAAAACCTTGCATTCCGCCCACCGGTCCCTACCTGGTGCCCCTCCTTAAACTGGACAACCTCCGCCCATTTTGCAAGAATGTATCGGAATAAGACTTGCGTAATGGATTTTCTGGAGGTTTTCGCCAGTGACCACGGACTCAACAACCGAAATTGTAAGACGTCGGCGACCTCGTGGGCGCTATCCCAAGACACAGGACGGCGCGACCCCAAAGCGCATCAAAAAGCTTCCTGAGTACCTCGAGGCCGAAGAGGTCAATGCTATCATCCGCCTCGCGCCCAATCCGAAGGCCAAGCTCCTGATGCTCGAGCAATGGAGAGCCGGCCTGAGAGTATCGGAGGCGCTCGACCTCGAAGTGCACGATCTGTCTCTGGATTCGGCCCATCCCACTCTTCGAGTAAGATCTGGCAAGGGCGGGAAGTCGCGCCGCGTTCCGGTCCACCCGGAACTGCACTCGGCTCTTACGAGCGCAGTGTCTTATGGAAGCGTGAGGCAGGGCAGGATAGTTGAGGCACATCCGGCTACAGCCTGGCGCTGGGTGCAGGCTGCGGTCAGATGCGCCGAGGAGATGGGCACGATCGCGCCCGGTAAGCGTATAGGCACTCATACTCTGCGGCATAGCTACGCCAGACACTATCTGCTGAACGGCGTGCCGATCAATCATCTCAGCCGCTGGCTTGGACACAGCTCCATTCAGACGACGCTGATATACCTTGAACTTGTGCCGGACCCGACCGGAAGTGTGGCGGTGATTCCTTAGTCATCGAAACAGAGAGTATTTGAAACTACGTTGAATGCCAGTGACCTGGCGGGACGCATTTTGCACTGCACGGATATTGAGGGCTGCAAGCGCCGCTGGCCAAGGTCTAAGATCGCTCCGTCCGTCCGCTTTTCCCGCCCCATCGCCGAACACACGCTATCATGGAATACGGTGGACAGGGCATTGCGGTCCATTGGCGTCGCCATCGCCCCTGGGCAAATCAAATCGTGACGGGAAAATGCCACAGCCAGCACCCTCGCGGACATTTCGGCGCGTCGACTAAACGTGCGCGAGGCGGCGGTGCTATTCTGTCAAGAAACCACTGAAAGGGCACACGGATGAAATCAGCGCTTCCTCGACCGCGCAGACGACCAGGAGACTTACGGCCGGAAATTAAGCATATCCTGGAGTTAGTTGGGCTATCTCAATTCATTCCTGAAGTGCGTAGAATCGCAGAATGTCTCACCTTGGGTGACGATTCCGCAACTGACGACTTGACCACCATTGACCGGACGATACCGGGGTTGGGGTTCGTGGACATCAACGAGATGACTCCCAACGGTTTCCATACCGGCGTGTATCAGTTATCGGGCAGACCAATTTTCAGGGGAATCCAATACGTAGGGATGCACTTGGGCACGAACAACGTTGAGTGGCACAGCCGCACGATTGTCACCGAATCATGCTATCACATCGAGAATAGTCTCAAGCGTAGATTGTGTATTCCTGAAAATCAGCGAGACTCGGTTGGTAGGCTCATGGAAACTCCGGAGGGTAAACACCTAGGCGGGACAATACGGAAACCCCTAGTCATTTTGAACAGAGAGGTTTACAACAGGGCGAAGCACACCATTGAGGATATTGATCTTGACTCGCACATGTTCTCGGTTGCAGACGCAATCGCCGTCTACCTGTGCTGTCGGGTCATTGGGGCAAAGCTCATCGGTAAGCTGGGGCTCACAACCAAATACGGTGTCCCAATCTATGAGCAGATGGATTTTAGAAGAGCACATTGAGTGTATCACCCCGACCGAAGCGACTTTGACAAACGTCATTACTGTAAAGCGAGGTGACCAATATGATGGGCTGGAGCAAGTGCCTAGTAGTGGAATGCGCTCCCGGGTGGAGGCAGTGATTGACTATAATGGACTCGAGCGGAAAAGAGCGGGAGAGTTCCGGGATTAAGGAGCAGAGCATGCCTCATACTCACAATCGCCCTTCCGACTGCCTTGTCAACCTCGATTTTGAGTTTGACGATGGGGGTAGCCGGGAATGCTGGGGAGACATTCTACGCAAAGACCGGCACAAGGCTCGCGCTGGTGACTGTTCGGTGATTGCTGCATCCCTTGCATTGGAACAGTGGTATGAGGAAACGCTCTCCACTCTGCAATTTATGACTCGGTTCAGGAAGCAAAATGTATTGCGGTTTAAGCAAGAGATACGCAAGGGTGGGCTAGGTGGCCTACTTAGGAGTTTGAGGGAGCAGGGGCATTCAGGGCGTGAGCCGATGGATGAAACCTGCGGGCACGAGAAGCCAGTCGATTCCGTGCGCCGCAGGATGATTCCGGCAGCAGGACGCCGGTATGGTTCCACCGTGAGGACGGTGCGCCGGTTGCCTTCTCAGAAATCTGGTCTGCGGAACGAGCGGACGACGCCTGGCTGCTGGCCTCGGAGATGTCTTTAGTCCTGCTCTCAACGCCCAGTTCGAGCAACGCGAGGTGCGGCGAGAGAGAAAGGATGCTCACTCCACTTACCGGGATTCCGGTACTGTCGCCCCACCTCACTCTACCTCGGCAAGGTCATTTTACGGACCCGAATCGACACAAAGGGAGGGATGTGCGGCGACCCTCACTATAAATCGGCCTTCGATGACTACGTAACATTCTGCCTGCCACACTCAGAACCTGCTTCAACAGTGGATAATTCCGTTACGCATAAAAGATACGAGAGACGTCATTTTCTGATGAGCCAACAGGGGGTAGAGGTGGCGCAGGTGCTAATCCCGCCGGGACATTGCGTGCGTTCACTCCCGACAACCTGCAATGGCATGATTTCCAGCCCACCTTGCATCGGTCCCGTCGTCATCGGCCGTCCCTCGTACTGTAGTCTTCCAGTAGCGTATCCAGAATCAGGCGCGGCAACTCCTCGCGGTCAGCCTCACTCACTGGCATGTAATCGCGCGGGTCGTCGGTCAACGGCCAGCCCAGCAGCTGCGCTAGGGCGTAGCCGGAGTAGCGCCGTTCGCCCGCATGGAATATCGGGTTGATGTGCCCTTCTCGCACACGCTCGTTCAGCGTCCGAGTGCTGATGCCAAGTATCGCAGCGGCCTCTTCTGCCGTGTAGCCACGACCGATGCTGAGTTCAGGTATGTCCTGCATCGTCACAGCTCCTCCATCTTTTTGAAGATGTGCGTCAGCATGCAACCGCTTGTTCCGTTCTGCCACTCGCATGTGATCATCCCTCTTCCTCCAGCACGCGCTCGCGCGCTTCCTGCGCAGCCTGTTCTGCACGCTCCAGCTTGTCCAGTGTCGCGTGTATTCGCGCCTCCATACCGTTAGGCAGCGGGCGTGTGCCGTTCAAATATCTGCTCAGCGCCGAACGCTCCATGCCCATAGCCATAGCTACTTGTTCACGCGTCAAGTCCAAATAGGCTATCCGAGCCCGAATGGACGGTATGTCAGATGATGAGGTCATTAATAGTCTCCTTCGTTAAATTACTAATAGTCATAAGAAACTATTACTTAAAATAATATCTGTCAACTCCTATGCATGGTATGTCAACCCCTGTGCGTGGTATAATGAGAGAAGTATGACTGATAGTGTTGCCAGACGTTTCAGGAAACTTCGAGAGGAAAGGAGGCTATCGCAAGGCGTCTTGGGGGATTTTCTCGGCGTGAGTCAATCTATGGTGTCAAACATTGAGACGAATAGAGAGAACCTCACGCTCGACAACGCCATCAAAGCCGCAACTTATTTTGACGTATCCCTTGATTTTTTGGCATGCCTGACCGATGAACGTCGTGCCTTCAATGGGGAGAAAGAAAGTGGCTCTACCGAGGATGAGCGACGTGCGGTCTCTATTGCTGGTCGTCTTCAAGACCCCTTGCTTGAAGGATGGATACTATCTGGTGAAGCACTGCTAGAGCTTCAACATCGTCAAGCCGTACGAACTCCGGCAACAAGCCCTCAAACTCAGGCGGCACATCAATGACGAGAACGATTTTGTCTTCCATATCAGACCCTCCGACTTCGAATCGCCCGAGGATTTGATATGGAAGAAGAGATACAAGGCTGGGGCTACTTAGATGAAAACGATGGAGCAGTACAAGCTCAGATGGCGTGGCAATTCCCACGACGCCTTGGTAAGTGCTTGTACGGCGTTTGGACTGTCGAATCATAGGGCCGAGTGACATGGCAACTGGCTACATACGCAAGCGAGGCAACCACTCCTGGCAACTCACCTATGACGCCCCGCGTGGCGCAGACGGCAAGCGTCGCCAGCGATATGAGACCGTACACGGCACTAAGCGCCAAGCGCAAGCTCGCCTCAACGAGATACTCCACTCCCTCAACAGGGGCGAGTACCGCGAGCCGACATCCCTCACCGTCGCCGAGTACCTAAACATGTGGCTGGAGGACTATGTGCGCCCTAATTTACGTCCCCGCACCGCCGAGGGCTATGGAACCATCATCCACAAGCATGTGTTGCCGTCGCTCGGGCATATCAGGCTCGCGGAACTCAGCCCCCGGCAAATCCAGTCGTACTATGCAGCTAAGCAGGAACAGCTGTCTGCCCAGACTATCAAACACCACCATACCCTGCTACATCGCGCATTCGAGATCGCTTTCACATGGGAACTGCTGGACAGAAACCCTACGCAGAGAGTGAGAACGCCGAAGCCGTCTCCGTCCCCTGCCAGAACTCTATCCACCGGCGAAGTGCGCCGGCTGCTCGCGCAGGCGCGCCT
>JAGGDZ010000294.1 GCA_024648655.1 Chloroflexota bacterium
GAACAGCCAAGGACGGTAGTAGTCTATGCCGTTGTCTCTGTACGATTGCTTGCGCTCCTCTATTTTGTCGAGAGCAAGGTTAATACCCGCGCTCATCATGGTCGTACCATTTGCAACTAGAGTAGGTGCCTCGAACCGGTCTGCTGCTACGAAATCCTGCACTACCTCTGCTATGCTGCCAAAAGTGATTACCGCAACTTCCACACGCAACGACGCCAGTTGGTCTTTCTTGATTTCCTCAGCGAAAGTGATTAGACCTTCGTTGAGTTCGTTTATCTTTTCCCCGTGCATCGAAGTGGATACATCCGCAAGAATCACGCAGGCGCATCGGGGTTCCGGGTTTTCCGCGAATATAATTTCGTCCAGTATAAGTTCGTTGGTCATACATGCTTCTCTTTCGTAAGTCATAAATGCTTCCCTTTCGCAAACTGACGCGGCATAGAACGGCTGCGGGCGCATTATACACTATACAACCGCGCCAAATACTGCCCCGCGATGTCCACGCCGACCATCCCGCTGTACGCTTGCGTCAGCCGCTGTGTCACCGGTCCGGGAATAGCCGCGTCGCCAATCACATTCCCGTTGAAAGACGACACCGGCACGATGCAGAAGCTTGTAGATGTGATGAACGCCTCGTCCGCCGTGTATGCGTCATACAAGTCCAGGTCCGCCTCCTTCACCGAGATGTCCAACTCGTGCGCAAGGTCTATCGCCGTCTCGCGGCTGATGCCCGCCAGCACATACTGCTCGCGCGGCGTCAGCACCGCGCCGTCCTTCACAAGGAAGATGTTCGCGCCCGGTCCTTCGCACAAGTTGCCGCTCATATCCAGCAGAATGGGCCACGCATCCGGGTTCTGCGCCTCTACCTCCTGAGTCGCAAGCACGAGGTTGATGTAGTTGTGCATCTTCGCGCGCGGACTCATCGCCTCCGGCGGCGTGCGCCGAATGGACGGCACGATGACCGGCATCCCGTCGCGGTAGAACTTCGCGCGAGCCTCGAACGGCAGAGGCACGCACTCCACCAACACCGTCGGACTGCCACCCGGAACGCCCCGCGTGATGCGCTGCGTTACCCAGTAGTCGCCGTTCGCCTCCAGCAGCGGCAAGTTCGCCTCCAGCACCTGCATCGTGATGTCCGCGAACTCCTGCTTGCTCAGACCCGGCTCCATACGCAGGTACTTCAGCGAGTTGAAGAAGCGGTCGAGGTGCTCTTGCAGCTTGAATATCCTGCCATTGAAAGTGCGTGTCGTATCGAACACCGCATCCCCGTACACGAACCCTCTGTCGCGCACCGAAATTTTAGCCTCGCTCTCAGGAATCATCTCCCCATTCAGATATACGATTCGTTCCTGCGTCATTTCTATTCCTCCTCTGGTGTTCTTCGTGGTATTGATCGTGCTCTTGAAAAACCAACAGGATGGACAGGATACTCAAGGCGCAACATCCTTACCTATCCTTCCCATCCCGTATATCATTGTAGAGTCTGCTCAATCCCGCTGACTGAAGTCCCTGAAACGATACCCCACATTCCATATAGTCTCAATGTAAGGATGCTCGGCGTCCTCTATCTTGCTTCTGAGCCGCCTTATGTGCACATCGACCGTGCGCGTTCCGCCGAAGTAGTCGTAACCCCAGATGCTGCTGAGTAGCGCCTCCCTCGAATATACTCGTCCGGGATTTGTTGCCAGCAGCCGCAACAGCTCGTACTCCTTGAATCTAAGGTTCACCCTCTTGCCCCGCAACGACACCTCGTAGGTGGACGGGTTGATGACGAGGCTTCCCGCCCGTATCACATCGTCTCCTTCTTCATGACGGTTGCGGTGCAGCGTCAACTTCACACGCGTCACTAACTCTTCAGTATCCGGCGGGCTTACCACGAAATCGCTCACCCCAAGACTTAAGTCGAAGTCTGACAGCGTATCAAGAGAGATTAGCGCGATGACCGGCAGCTTGAGCGAGTCGCAGCGCTCGATGAACGCCTTGCCGGCGGCGTTGGAAATAGCCTCAAGGTCCAGCAACGCAATATGCGGCAACT